>JBDHGH010000012.1:0-38763 GCA_039589995.1 Gemmatimonadota bacterium
GTGAGGCCGCAGTCCACAGCCAGAGTCTGACCGGTGATCGCCTGGTTCCCACTCAGGAACACTATGGCGTCGGCAACTTCCTCGGGCTCGACCATTCTCTTCAGGTGCGCCGCCTCGATCGCGCGTTTCTTCCGTGCCCCCGGCCACGGCTCGGTCAGCGGTGTACGTACCAGACCCGGCGCGACACCGTTTACCCGGACATCGGGAGCCAGCGCCAGCGCCAGCGTGCGGGTCAGGTTGATCAGACCGGCCTTGCTGGCGCCGTAGGCCATACTGCTCGAGCGCCCACCTAAGGCCGCAATCGACGCCGTGTTGACCACCGCGCCCCGGCTTGCCCGCAGGTGATCGGCGGCAGCTCGCGTGCACCAGAAGGGCCCGAGAAGATTCGTCGACAGGATGTCGGACCAGAGTTCCTCGGTGAGTACCTCGAGGTTTTCGAAGGCCGGGGGCTCGTCGAAACCGGTGATGCCGGCGTTGTTCACCAATACGTCGAGACCACCCAGGGCGGCCGCGGCTTCCGACACCATTCCCTCGGCTGACTCGCGCCGCGCGACATCGCCGGGTGCGCTGTACACCGGATTGCCGATCCGCGAGAGTTCTTCGACTGCACTCGCTCCCCTGGGATCATCGGGCAAGTGGTTCACGGCCACGGACGCACCGAAACTCCCAAAGGCCCGTGCAGTGGCAAAACCGATCCCGGAGGCGGCGCCGGTGATGAGCACTCTCTTACCCGCCAAGGTGCTGTGACTCATCAGCCCCTCCCGACGAGCGGCATCTGGGTCGCCATTACAGTCATGAAGAGGACGTTCGCATCGAGGGGGAGGCTCGCCATGTAAAGGACGGCCTCGGCAACCTTCGAAGCATCGATCGTTGGCTCAGGTCGTATGTTGCCGTCGGCCTGCAGAACTCCGTCAGACATTGAAGCCGTGAGATGGGTATCCGCATTGCCGATGTCGATCTGCCCACACGCAATCCCAAAGGATCGGCCGTCCAAGGCGAGTGACCGGGTCAGGCCGGTGATTCCATGCTTCGTAGCGGTGTACGCGACAGAGTGTGGCCGCGGGACCGCCGCCGAGACAGATCCGTTGTTGATGATCCGGCCTCCCTGCGGCTCCTGGGCCTTCATGATCCGGAAGGCTTCGCGGGCGCAAAGGAAGGCCCCTGTGAGATTGACGTCCACAACGGCCTGCCATTCCTCAACCGTCATTTCTTCGACGGGTGTCGAAGCCAGTCCGATACCCGCGTTGTTGAACAGTAGGTCCAGACGGCCATACTCGGCCTCGATCGCTTGAAAAAGCGCGCGGACGGAATCCGGGTTGGCAATATCGGTTGGAACCGCCAGCGCCCGCCCCGGAAAGCCCGCTGCAACCTCTTGGAGAGGATCTGGACGCCTTCCCGCGAGGATCACTCGGCCTCCCCGCTCGAGCAATCCCGTGGCCACGAGACGGCCGATGCCGCTGCCGCCCCCCGTCACCAGAGCGACTCGGGTTTCCTCGTTCAAGTCAGCCTCCATTATGCTGTTTCCAGGCCCGCTAGCTCCGGCTTGACACCGCAGCCAGCGTGCGCTCGATCTGCGTCATGTGCAGGAGGTCGTGGCCGGCCAGCAACCTGATCGAAAACCCCACGCTCTCTTCGCCTCGCTCGGAATGAACCCCATACCGCTCCCAAGCCGGGCCCCTGCTTCTCAAGTAGAGATCGAGGTTGAGCCCTCTGAGCCTGCGCAACTCCTCCAGTAACATCGATATCGGTCGCTCGTTGTGCTTCATGCCGGCGACCATGACGTCCTGGTCGTAGCCTGCGACTTCTGGCGCATCGTGGCTGAGCATGATGCGCATACGGTATCCATACACCCACTCGCTGTCCCCGAGATGACCGAGCACCTCCTTCACCGACCATGCGCCCTCCTGCGGGCGTGCGGCCAGCACTCCCTCGTCGATGTTGGCGAGCCGCATCTCCAGCTGGGTGGGCGTATGCGCCAACACGTCCAACGGGTCGCGCTCGCCGACGAGTGCGAGGAGTTCATCGCGGTAGACTTCGAATTCCGTTACAGGATCGGCACCCATGTCACACGTCTACGTGGTTGGCGTTGTCGTACTGGGAGCAGGTGAGTAAACGAGCAATAGAGCAATCGAGACTGCGAGTTCAGAGTTCGGCCTCTCAAGAGATGCCACTTCGATCTCGCAGTCTCGATTGCTCAACTGCTCGTTTACTTGCCAACTCCCTATCGGTCCCCGGTCTCAACCGTCCAAGTCATTCCACCAAGGTTCTCCTCGAATAGCTTCAGGATCCTCCGGTACTCGTCGGTCCAGGCCCAGGTGTGAACGAAGCCGTGGCCTTCCTTCGGATAGATCGCGACTTCCCAGTTCTCCTTGCCAAGCTCCATGAGCCTTTCCGCCAAGCGGACGGTGTCTTGGAAGTGGACGTTTTGATCGATCATCCCGTGGCACATCAGCAAGGCGCCCGTCAAGCCCTCCGCGTGATAGATGGGCGAGCTGAGACGATAGGCCTCGACGTCATCTTGCGGCAGACCGAGTATGCGTGACGTGTACCAGTGGTTGTAGTAGGCCCAGTCGGTTACCGGCCGCAGCGCCGCCCCGGCGGAGAAGGTCTCAGCCTCGGTGAACAGCGCCATCAGCGTCAGGAAGCCGCCGTAGCTGCCACCGTAGATCCCGATACGCTTGGGATCGATACCGTGCGAGGCGACCAGGTAGCGGGCGCCGTTGGCCGGGTCCGTCAGGTCCTTGCCGCCCATGTGCTTGTAGATCGCGGTACGCCAGTCCCGGCCATAACCCGCTGAGCCGCGGTAGTCCACATCCAGAACGGTGAACCCGCGCTCGACGAGCAGGTTGTGGAACATGTACTCGCGGTAGTAGTTGCTCCACCAGTTGTGGACGTTCTGCATATAGCCGGCTCCGTGTACGAAGACCACCGCGCCACCGTTCGGGCGCGCCGGTTTGTATAGGCGCGCGGGTACGTCCGTTCCGTCGTCAGCCGGGAAGTAGACGATCTCCGGGACCATCCACTCTCGGGCACGAAACTCCGGGGTTGTGGACTCGGTGACCTGCGAAGCCCTGGCTCCTTCACGGTTGTCTTGCAGGAAGAGCTCCGGTGGATGATTGGGCCAAGCATACATCACAGCCAGCCGCTTTCCGTCGGGCGAGGGGAGAGCAGGTGACGAAAACCGCCCAGCACCGTTCATCGTCCCGTGGGTGGTTACCAGTTTCCGTTCGCCACCGCCCAGCGCCATCTTGTAGAATCCACGCTCGTGAGGGCTGGCTTCGCTGGTGACCAGGTACCACTCCTTCTCGTCTGGAGACAGCTGCACGTTCAGCACCTCCCACGGCCCCGTGGTCAGCACGGTGGGCTCGCCACCGCCGACGGCGACCGTGTAAAGGTGGGCGAAGCCCGTTGCTTCCGAGATGTACCAGATGTGGTCCCCATCCGGCATCCACCCGGCCGACATCATCCCGGGTCCACCGATCCAAGCGTCATCGTGAAGGTGATCGAGAACCCTCGAGTCGCCTGAATCCGCGTTCACCACAAAGATCCAGCGATCGTGCATGTCGTCAGAGAGACCGACGGCCAGCAGCCGGTCGCTACCGTCCGACCAACCGCCGAACTGCATGTTGACCTGCCGATCTTCTTGCCCCGGGTCAACCCAAACGACCTCGCCCGTCACCAGATCCATGACGCCCATTTTGCCCGACTGCTGCTCGTCGCCGACGTTCGTGCGCTTGCGAGGCGCCTGCTTGGTGTAGCCGTCTTCGGCGACGTAGTCGGGGACCCACGCCAAACGCGCGTCCTTCGCTTCCGTGGTCAGCGAGAACGCCATCTGGGAGCCATCGGGCGAAACCCAGTAGCCGCCCACGCGCTGCCCCTTGTTCACATAGAAGACCTGCGGTGTGTCGACTTTGGCGGTGTCGGGCGGCAGCGGCCAACTGCGGGCACGTCGGATCGAATCCTCCGCGAACACCTTCAATAGCTGGCGATTCTCGTCGATCAGAACTTTTCTCTGGCCCTCAGGCGGCTTCCCGTCGCGCGGCTCGCTGCCGCTGCGAATGTCGGTCAGCTGCACCGTCGCACCCGTTTCCACGTCGACCCGAAAGAGGTTGTTGTCGCGAACGAAGAAGACGCGGCCGGCATCCGGTGAGATCTGTACCGAAGAGAGTCGTCCCGCAACCGAGACGAGCAAGTTCTGGCTGCCGGAACGGACATCGAGGAGATAGAGGTCGCCGCCATCGGCATACGCTGCCGAGCGCTTGTCGTCGGAAAAGACGGCTCGGAGCTGAGGCTGCAGGCGCTCGGCCTCTGCCTCCGGCACTCGCTCGGGTTCACCACCTCCCCGGTCAACCCGATAAACGCCCTGGGTCTCCTCGCCGGGGCTCTTCCAAAGGAAGTAGAGCATCTTGCCATCCAGCGACCACGCCACATTCCTCGGCGATGTGCCTACTAGCTCGGGCCCCTGCATGATAAAGGGAACGGTGAGCTCGCCTTCGACTGGGGTGGCCTGGGGCTGAGCGACCTGCCCCGGCGCCGCCGTAGCCATGGCGGCGACAGCTAGAAGGACCAAGAAACCCGGAATTCTCCACGATCGAGCCATTCTACCTCCTCGATTTCTACGCTAGGGGCTGGGGTATAGACCAAGAAAGGTGTGATAAGCGGGGAGTAACGCAATAGGTGAGGTGTCTAATCCCGCGCTATGTCACCGATCCGTTCTCATCTTCAGATCCACCGTCATGGCGCCGTCAGCCGTGGCGACCGACTCGGCCTTGTCGGCGGATTGAAGATGTACTTCGCCTCCGTGTTCCTGCCACCACCGGCAAGCCGTTGCATTGTCCCAATCGCCGGCCGACCGGCACGCGGTCAACATCTCGGCCAACTGCTGGGCGTCATCGGGGCGCATGTCCCGATCCTTGGCCAGGCAACCCAAGATCACCACCTCGAGATCCTCGGGGATCCCGTCGAGCAGTTCGCTGGGCCGCGTCGGCTCTTCCTGCAAATGCATCGCCAAGGCCACCATGGGCGAAGTTGCCTCGAACACGATTCTTCCTGTGAGGAGGAAGTAGCCTACGGCACCGAGGGCATAGATATCGGCTCGCCCGTCCAGGACCTCGTTTCTAATGGCTTCCGGTGAGATATAGAGTGGCGTCCCTGTGACCGAGTCGTCATCGGCAACGGTGATGGCCACGTCCTGTCCGGCCTTCACGTCTTTGACGAGCCCGAAGTCGAGGACTTTCACCACATCGAAGTCGACTCCCCGCTGGCACAACATGATGTTGGACGGCTTGATATCGCGATGGACCAGGTCCCTGGTATGCGCCTCGTGCAAAGATCCACAGGCCTGGGTGAGCACATAGATCACGCGACCCGGCGACATGGGGCCGTATCGATCGATGAGGTCCTGCAAATCCACGCCTTCTATGTACTCCATCGCGTAATAGAAGACATCGTCAGACGTTCGACCGTAATCGAAAATCTCGATCGTATTGGAACTGGTTAACTGGCTGGTGAGCTGTACCTCCCGTTCGAAGCGCGCCAACGCGCTTTTATCGGCAGCGAATTCGGACCGCAGGAGTTTAACAGCGGTCGGTCGACGCAGCATCGCGTGCCGGGCACGATAGACCGCCCCCATACCACCTTGGCCAAGCTTCGCCTCTAGCGTGTACTGACCTAACTGCAATGCCTCCGAGACCGCACTACTGATCCTCCGCATCATAGCGCGGTCGAGTAGTACGGCAGTCAGGATCGCCAAGGCGAGGGCGACCAGCGTGATCAGGATGATCCTGTTTCGCTGGCTGTTGATGTCGGCCAGGAGGTCAGACTCTGGTAGTACTACGGCGATCCACAGATTCCGTCCGCCACCCAGGGAATACGGTCGGAAACCAGCCCACCAGCGAGCCCCACCGCTACGGAAGCGAACCGCCTCGGAAATCCCGGCTCCACCGCCGCGCCATTCGCCCACGGCATCGGCGAGGGCGGGCAGGCCCAGTTCCCCAACAGGGGTCAAGACTGCCGCCTTCAACGAGTCCGTTTGCACGAACCTGTCGTGGCGTGGGAGTCCGAGGACCTTGCCATCCTCCGTCAGCACGATAGCGACACCGTTATCGCTGACATCCAGGTTGCTGGTGAAGCGAGAGATATCAAGGAGCAAGACGTCGAAGCCGAGCACGTGCGTCGCACGCGGATCACCGGGCGGGCTCCAGCGAACGGATGCCGTAATGCCCGGGTCCTTGGTCGTAAAGAATATGTAGGGGTCCGTCCAGTGAACCTCAGATTCGCCTTCGGTACTCATCGCGCCCTGGTACCAGGGGCGAACACGCGGGTCGTAACCGAGGTCCTCGGTCCATTCCTCGACCCGGGTCTGGTAGTCGCGCCAGCGTGACCACGAGGCCAGCCCTCCCCTGCTCTGCGGAGCTACATCTCGGCTGATGAACGTATCGGTCTCGCGAAGCAGCATGTATTCCCGGCCCAGCGTGTCTGCGATCATCAGTGAAGAAACGGGCGTGCGTTGTTGCAGGCTCGACATGAAGATTGGATTCAGGAAGTCGGTATCCGAGATCTCCAAAATACCGGAGCGTCCCCATTCGCGGGCGACGAGCAGCTCATTCTCGACCAAGCCGAAAAAACTCTCGAGCTGTGCTTCGGTTTGGTCGGTTGCCCGGGAAATCAGTGCGCCGGAAAGCCGGCCCACCGATCGGTAAGCCCCTACGATTGTAACGGTGAGGATCGCCCCGCACGTGAGAAGCACGAGCACGATGAGGTTGCGCACCAGGCTGGCGCGCATTCCGAAGCGGCGGCGGCCGCGCGTTGTCATACCACGGCGGCGCTGGGTCAGCTTTCCTCCGGGAAGTTCTCGAGGACCTCTTTCACCTTACCCATGAAGAAGTCGGCCATGGCGCCATCGACAACCCGATGGTCGAAGGAGAGGCCGAAGTAGGAACGTTGGCGAATCGCGATCATGTCATCGATGACGACCGGTCGCTTTTCGATCGCTCCAACGCCGAGAATCCCCACCTGCGGCTGGTTGATGATCGGCGTGCCGAACAACGAGCCGAACACACCGGGATTGGTGACAGTGTACGTGCCGCCCGCTACGTCGTCGGGATCCAGCTGCCGGGTACGGGCACGCTCCGCCAGATCTATCGTCCGGCGGGCTATGCCCAGCAAGCTCAGCTCGTCGGCTCCCTTGATGACCGGGACGATGAGACCGGCTCCCTCGTCCATAGCCACCGCGATGCCGATGTTATAGTGGTTGTGATAGACGACCTTGCGGCCCACAACCGATGCGTTGAGAACGGGAAAGGCCTTCAACCCCTCCACAACCGCCTTTATGATGAACGGCAGATAAGTGAGTTTTACTCCATCCTGCTCGAACCGCGGCTTGAGTTGCTTGCGAAGTTGAGCGACGCGATCAAAATCGATCTCGAAGATCGTGCTGACGTGCGCGCTCACCCGCTTACTCATGAGCATGTGCTCCATGATCCGCTGGCGCATCACGTCCATCTCTTCGATCCGGTCCGTGTCCCTGATGATCACGTCCGGGACCTTGATCTCCAGGGTTTCGCCATGGATCGGCACATGCAACACACCCGGCGCAAAGCTAGGCATGGCCCCACGCTGGGCGATGAAAGCCATGATGTCCTTCTTGGTGACTCGACCGCTGATTCCGCTGCCGCTCACGCCGGCGACATCGATACCGTGCTCGGCTGCAATGCGCCTGACCAGCGGGGTCGAGCGGGTGCGGAGCCTTCCCTCCCGCGTCGTCGCCCCCGGCGCCCCGTCTCCGTCTCCCGGGCCGGCAGTAGCTTCCGCAGCCACGGCCACCTTCATAGGCTCGGCTTCCGGTGCTGCCGCTGATGTCTCAGCAGACGCTTCATCCAGCGCGGTATCGGCTGCGGCCGCGGCGCCTGCTTCGGTCTCGATTCGGGCGATAACGCTACCGACCTCCACGGTCTCGCTCTCCTGGGCGATGATCTCGACCAAGGTCCCGGAAACCGGGGAGGGGATATCGGCATCGACTTTGTCGGTGGAGATCTCGAGGATCGATTCGTCCCTCTTGACCTCTTCGCCCACGGCCTTCATCCACTTCGTGATGGTGCCCTCGGCGATCGATTCGCCCATCTGCGGCATTATGACATCGACTCTCGCCATCGCTTCGTCTCTCCTAGTACGCGAGCATCCAGCGTGCAGCTTCGACTACATCGCCCACCTTCACGAGGTAGTAATCCTCGAGCGGCGGACTGAATGGAACGGGAATGTCCGGAGCCGTGACCCTGCGCACCGGAGCATCGAGCCACTCGAAACAATACTCGTTCACGCGCGCCGTGATCTCGCCTGCGATACCACCGGTGCGCGGTGCTTCGTGCACAACCAGACAGCGGTTCGTCTTCTTCACCGACTCGACGATTGCCTCGTCGTCCAGCGGGTTGAGTGAGCGCAGATCGATTACCTCGACCTGGGCACCATCTTCTGCGGCGACCTGGGCGGCTGCCTCGATTGACGTATGGACCATCGCACCGAAGGTCACGATGGTAAGAGCGTCGCCCTCGCGCGCGATACGAGCCTTGCCTATCGGCACCGTATACTCGCCCTCGGGCAGCTCTTCCTTGATACGACGGTACAAGTACTTGTGCTCGAAGAACAGGACCGGGTCCGGATCTCGGATGGCTGCTTTCAACAGGCCCTTAGCGTCGTATGCCGTGGCCGGCATGACCATCTTGAGGCCGGCTACGTTCAAGAAGTAGGATTCGACGCTCTGCGAGTGGAATGGCCCCGCTCGACCACCGCCACCACAAGGACCACGCACAACGATCGGCGCGGCTTCGCCGGTTCGGTAGCGCAACTTGGCCGCGAAGTTCACCAGCATGTCAAACGCCGGTGCGATGAAGTCGATGAACTGCATCTCCGCCACCGGCTTGAACCCGACCTGGCTGGCGCCAATCGCCGCACCGACGATGGCCGCTTCGCTGATCGGAGTATCGATAACCCGGTCGGCGCCGAAACGCTCGACAAAACCGTCGGTTAGCTTAAAGGCGCCACCATAAAGGCCGATGTCCTCGCCGAGAATGAAGACCGCCTCGTCGGATTCCATCTCCTCCCAAAGGCCTTGGCGGATCGCCTCGAGGTAGGTGACGGCCGATCTCTCGGAGGCCGCCTCCTGCCTGGCGGCATTCTCGGGCGCGACGGTCTTGGCTTCGGTCAATGCCTTAATGTGTTAGTGTACAATAAGTTACAGGGCCGGCCCTTCCGGGCCCAACTTAGCGGTAGCGCGCAAATCTAATTCTCAGCGTCCACGACTTCAAACGGTTGCGGCGCGCACCGGCGCATCCAGCACCGAGGCCGCGCCTCGGTCTCCGTCGTCCACCCACGCCAGTTCGGCGGACGGCTCGATCTCGCGTCGCACGTAACCCAAACCGATGGGGCCGAACTCCGGTGACTCGACGCTCGACGTCACCTTGCCAACATCCTTTTCGCCTTCCAATAGCGTCGCCCCAACAGCGGGTGCTGCGTCCGTGAACTTCAGAGGCCTCAGGTGACGGTTGACGTGACCTCGAAAATGGACGCGGGCAACGACCTCCTGGCCCATGTAACAGCCCTTGTCGTAAGAGACCGTCTCCTGTTCGAGGCTCGTCTCCTGCACGAGATTGGTCTCGGAGATATCGATTCCATACTCGGGCACACCTCGCTCGACCCGCACGATCTCGAGCGCCTTCCTGCCGCTAGCCAACCCCCCACTGCGGGAAACCGCGGTCAGTAGCGCTCCGCCCACATCGCTCAGCGCACTTTCCGGCAAGAAGACCTCGGCTCCGTCCACCCCCATGTGACGACTGCGTACGAGCAAGAGCGGTACGCCCTCGAGGCTGAGAGTTTGAACGCCGAGGTGCTCTTCGGCGGGGGTGACCCCGAACGCGTCTGACGCCGTCGCAAACGCACCTGGACCGTAGAGAGATAGTCGACGCAACGCGTTGCTGGCATCCTCGAAAGTCGCATAGATGGGCGGAAGGTACTTGCGGAACGCGTCCAGCAGGTTCTGCAACCCACCGTGAGGAACGTCCAGAAGCACATCGTTGGGGCGGGGGAGCACCCAAAGATCGGTGAGTATTCCACCCTTCGGCGTCAGCAGCATGGCATGTCTGCCGCGGCTCTCGAGATCGGCCACCTGGTTGGTCAGAAGGCCGTTCAGCATCTCGAGGCGCCGCTCGCCTTCGACTCGCACCAACCTGCGGTCGGCGCGAGCCACCAAGGCACAGCTGTGGGAGAAAGCGCGATACTCGGCCTCCCAGTCGCCCAGCTCTGCAGGCATTGCCAATACTGCTGAGATTTCCTGATTCATCACCGACCGTTACAGCGGCAGAAAGACAAAACAGCGCCCCCGGCCTGACGGCCGCAGGGCGCCGTTTCTTTTTGACTCCCTAGCTACAGGGAGGTGCTACATACCACGAACCGCGCCAGCGTAGTCAATGACCAGCGCAACGCGACGGTTCTCGATACCGGTCATGCCAGGGCCGCGCGCACCTGGAACCACCTGGCGGTCAGCATCCTCACCGTAGCTTACCGACTTGACCTGGTCGGCCTGCAAACCGCCGACGGTCGTCAGGTAACCTTTTACGGCTTCCGCGCGCTTCTTGCCGAGGCTCTTGTTGTAGGCCTCGCTGCCTGCGGGGTCAGCAAACCCCTCGACAGTGATCGTCGCATCACCGTAGAAGTCCTTGACCACCGCAGCGAAGCGGTTGAGTACCGCTTTGTCCAGCTCGCGGATCTCGGACTCATCGAACCCGAAGTGCACGGGAACGTTGAACTTGATCGCTCCCTGCATCTTCTCCATGCTGGTGTTGAAGTCGTTGCGTAGCGAGCTCATCGCCGATTCGAGACTGCCGACTCGACCCTCGAGCGCATCGATGCGGTCCGAGTTAGAGTTATCCCCGCCCTGGTACTCCGAGCGCATCTGCGCGTGCTCGGCCTCCATCTCTTCGGGCTTAACGTAATTACAGCTGGCCAAGCCCATCGCGACCACGCCAACCGCAGCCGCCAACCACACGTGCCGTCTGACCATCGATCCTCCTTCTGGCTAACAACGTCTGCTGGAGCTGTCGGCTCCAAAACATCCGCGTCGGGGCTCTGGAACGCGAGGCCGAAACAGTGGGCCCCGTGATATCGTATTGTCCTCGACGTCTACGAGCGTGGTAATACCGTCCCCAGGGCTTTCGCCCGGCGCACAACGCCTCTCTTCGCCGGACAGGGTTTGTGCGCGGGTGCAGCCTTGGTATGCGGGCTGGGCCTGGGGCCTAACAATATGTGTCCCCAATCCCATGTTCGCAACCGCTAGAGCGGCTAGCAGTAAGCTATACATCGGTTTGACGGGCCACCAGTACCAGGCGAGATTGCGACCATGACTAATTCAAGCAGCATCATCGCGCCTCCAGAACGTGTCAAATTGACCGATATTTCCTCACGTTCCTGGGAACATCCCGCTGATCGAGCCGCTTTGCGCAGCCTGGAGGCCATTCCTGGCTTTCCTGAGGTGGTGAGGAAGATCGTAGGTCTGTTCGGAGAACGGGGCCTTCGACTGTTCTTCCAGGCAAACGCCGTGCGGGTCACGCCCGAGCAGTACAGCTGGGTCCACGATCTTCACCTCGGGGTACTGGACACCCTCGACATCGGATGGGAGCCCGAGCTCTACATCTCCCAAACGCCGTTCGTGAATGCCGGTGCCCTCGGCGTCGAAGAGCCGTTTGTGCTGATCAATAGCGCCGCCCTCGACATACTCGACCGCCACGAGGTGGAGACGGTTCTCGCCCACGAGGTGGGGCACATAGCCAGCGACCACGTCCTCTACCGTACTGTGTTCACGCTGCTTCTGCTGCTCGGTCAGCGGCAGATCCCCATCGCAGGGATTGCGATCCAGGCGATCATCCTGGCCATGGCGGAGTGGAACCGGAAGAGCGAGCTGTCTTCAGACCGCGCGGCCTTGCTGGGGACCCAGAACCCCGAGGCCGTGATGAGCGCACAGATGAAGCTGGCCGGTGGCAGTCACAGTCATAACGAGCATCTGAACTTGCCCGAGTTCCTTCGACAATCCGACGAATACGAGGTGGACGACAGCCTGGCAGACGCCGTCTTCAAGGTGATGAACCTGCTGGGCTCGACACACCCGTTCGCCGTGTTGCGCGTCGGAGAATTGCGTCGTTGGATACGCGAGGGGAATTACGACCGGGTAATGAGAGGCGAGTACGTACGGCGAAGCGAGGATCAGCGCGCCTACAAGGAGGACGCGAAGGAAGCCGCGGGCTACTACAGCGATACGGTCAAGAAGGCCTTCAAGAAGGTCAGCAGTGCGTTGGACGATCTGGCGCGCGGAGGCCCGACAGATCTGTAGCAGTGACCTAGGTTGCTGAATACAGTGGTGGTGAAGAAAAGGGGTGCCCGTGGGCACCCCTTCTTTTTCTTGCAGGCGCGGAGGCCGCGCCGCTGAATCTATGACTTCACGCCTTCTCTAGAAAAGTGGAAACCCTTTGTCTCAATCATCCATCTCGGAGGCTCGATTGCGGGTTTCCGGTATTACCCAACGCTCACTAATTTGGACGCTGTAGGACGCAGTTTTGGTTGCACCGAGTGGTGCAGCCCTTTCGAGGGCTCGTGCGCAAGCCGCCGTAGAAGCGAGAGGAATCGATCACGTGCCGCTGCCAATACCTCCGCACTTCGATCCCGCCCGCGTGGGTGAAGTCTGGCGCGTTCCCTACACGCAGCGTGCAGATGAGGCGGCCGCTTGGGCGGGGAAGTTCGGTCTGGGCCCAGCCTTCGCAGACGAGTTCAAGACGTGCCTCGTCCTGGTGGATTGTCAGAACACATTCTGCGTACCGGGGTTCGAGTTGTTCGTGGCAGGACGATCGGGCCACGGCGCGGTGGAAGACAACGTTAGGCTGTGCGAGTTCATCTACCGCAATCTGGATCAAATCTCGCTCGTCGCGCCGACGATGGACACGCATACCACCATGCAGATCTTCCATCCAGTGTTCTGGGTCGACAAAACCGGAGGGCATCCGGTAGGCGCCGCCACGACCATCACGGTGGACGAAGTCGAGGCCGGCATCTGGAATGTGAATCCCGCTGTAGCAGCCAGCGTCGCTGACGGTGACTACGAGTTCCTGCAGCGTCACGTTGTCAGCTACGTACGCTCGCTGACCGAGGGCGGAAAGTACCCGCTGATTATCTGGCCCTATCACGCGATGTTGGGAGGGATAGGCCACGCGCTCGTCGCCGCCGTGGAGGAGGCGGTCTTTTTCCATGGCATCGCTCGGAACGCTCAGCCGCGTTTCGAGGTCAAGGGCGACAATCCTCTAACAGAGAACTACTCGGTGCTCCATCCCGAGGTCATGCATGGGCCGGACGGCAAAGCCATCGCAAACAAGAATGAAGCGCTGGTCGACAAGCTCCTCGAATTCGATAGGGTGATCATCGCAGGACAAGCAAAAAGCCACTGCGTAGCCTGGACGGTGAGCGACCTATTGGCGGAGATCGAGCCGAGAGACCGAAGCCTGGCTCGTAAGGTATACCTGCTCGAAGATTGCACTTCTGCCGTCGTGGTGCCCGGGGTGGTCGACTTCAGTGAACAGGCCGACGAAGCTTTTCAGCGTTTCGCCGAGTTGGGTATTCACATCGTCCAGGCCGCTGACCCCATCGCAAGCTGGCCCGATCCTATCTAGCCAACGCTCACCGGAATCCGCTCGGCTATCTCAGCTTCATCGAGCGACACCTCGCATCGATAACCAAGCAACCGCACGCCCGCTGTCGAGGCGAAGGCGAGCGCATCGGCGAACTTGGAATCGATGGTCCGCGCGGCGGTCACGCTGTTGGCATCCTTTCGCTGCACTGCGAACAGAACGGCTGCCTCGTAGCCAGAGCTGACGGCGGCTGCCAGCTCGCGAACATGTCGAGCACCGCGCGCAGTAACAGCGTCCGGGAAGAGCGCCCGGTCACCTTCCACCAGCGTCACAGACTTCACTTCCAGCAGCAGTCGCCTGTCGGCGTCAGCGCCCAGCAGGAAATCGAAACGACTTCTTCCCCAAGTGTATTCAGGAGACACCACCTCCCAAGCGGAAAGCTCGGCGATCCGCTTGGCTTCGAGTGCCTCCCGCACCAACAGGTTTGGGAGTGTCGTAACGAGCGAGACGAGCTCGCCGGAGGGCGCCCTGGCCATGGCCAGCGTGAACCGTGTCCTGCGTTCGTCGCCAGCCGCCGGTCGCACCCACACTTCCACGCCTGGCAAGAGAAGTTCCTTCAAGCGACCGGGGTCCGGGAGGTGCGCTTCGACCCGCTCGCCATCGAGGTTTACGACCGTGAGGAATCGATTGGGCCTTTCGAGAAAACGCGCAGGGAGAAGTGGACCGGGGATACGCACAAATGTCCTTCGCCGCTCAGCCCTCGCGCGTCTCTCGGTATTCGCTCTCGAGTTGCGCCACGAGTTTCGCGCGGAGATCGAACAAGCGTCTGTGGGCCCGGGGCGCGCCACGCGCCATCGCGTACGCAGTAAAAAGCGGAAGGCCGATAGTCACGTCGAGATAGCAGACCACGGTGTCCGGCAAGGCCTCGGGATCTACCTTGCCCCAGCTCACCGCTTCGGAAGGCGTCGCGCCCGACAGACCGCCCGTATCAGGCCGCGCGTCGGTCACCTGGATGAAGTAGTCGTGTCCGGCCTCCTCCAAACCCAGCACTTCCTGGATCTGCGGCTCGGTCTGCAAGACGAAGTTCTTCGGACTGCCGCCGCCCATGATCACGACGGCGCTCTTGCCACCGCCACGTTTCGCCCCAAGCACAATCGCGGCCGTCTCATTCACATCGATGCTCGGGTCGATCCGCAGCGCGCTGCCCGACAATGCGCGCTCGGCCACGTTCATGCCGATGCTCGAGTCACCGGGTGAGGACGTGTAGATCGGGACGTCAAATTCATAGCACGTGGCGAGTAGTGACTTGCGACTCAGGCCCAAAGCCTTCTCGCGCTCCGAAACGTAGCGGCCGCACAGATTGTGGAACTCCGCAGTCCCCATCGTCCGTTGGAACTCCTCGCCCTCGATTATCTTTCGGAAGAACGCATCGGTGGAAAGAAGAACGTCATAGTCGAAAAAGATGTCGTAGATCCGCACGACGCCTTCCTCGCGCAGTTCTACGTCGCTCACCGACGGGTGTCCACGGTGCATCTCGAGGCCGATACCGAAATGAGTGTCGTGGTAGAGTACGGCGCCTGTGGACACGATCCAATCGACGTAGCCGCTTTCTACCAGCGGTATCAGCGCTGACATACCCAGGCCAGCGGGTGTGAGCGCGCCGCTCAGACTCAGGCCCACGGTCACATCGGGCCGAAGGATCTTCTCAGTATAAAGGCGACAGGCCTCTCGTAGGCGGCCGGCGTTGTAGGCGAGAAAGGCCCCGTCGATAAGCTGAGCGGTGCTCTCCTCTCCGCTAATCGGCGTTGGATCGATCCGCTGGCCGCTCAGATGTCGGCTTCTGGGTCCTTCCTGCTGCTTTGCCATCCCAATCTACTCCCAGCCGTCGCCCTTGTTCACCGAACGGTGCGGAACATGGGGCGGCCGAGACTCGTGAGCATCGACGATGATCTGCACCACCTGCTCGGGGGTGTCGGCGGTGCTGATGATGGAAAGGTCATCCTTCGAGATCTTCCCACCGTCAAACATGCTGCCGTTCAGCCACCTCATCAGCGAGGCGTAGTAACGATTGTTGAAAATGACCAGGGGGAAATCATGGACCTTGCCCGTCTGGATCAAGGTCAGCGCTTCAAATAGCTCGTCCATCGTTCCATAACCGCCGGGAAATATGACGAACCCTTCCGAGTAACGCACGAACATGGTCTTGCGCACGAAGAAGTAGCGGAAGCTGAGGTTGAGGTCGACGTAGCGGTTTACCGACTGCTCGAATGGAAGCTCGATGTTGAGGCCGATGGACAAACCCCCACCCTGCTTCGCCCCTTTGTTGCCCGCTTCCATGATTCCTGGACCCGCGCCCGTTATGATCGCGAACCCAGCTTCCGCTAACAGCTTGCACGTCTGGGTGGCGGCTTTGTAGTCGGGATCATCTTTGGGTGTGCGCGCCGAACCGAAAATCGAGACCGCATGCCCGACTCGGGCCAGAGTGTCGAACCCGTCAACGAACTCCCCCATGATGCGGAACACCCGCCACGGGTCTTTCAGGGTGGAGTCCGGGATCGGGCGCAGCAGATCGGCAACCTGGTCATCAGGCTCCTCGACGATCGGGGTGATCTGCCGACTGAACAGCCGCTCGTCTTCTGTATACGGCCCGCGGGGCACGCGTTTCTTTTTGGCTACGCTTCTCTTGCGCCGTTTGGTGGAAACGCCCTTCCTGCGCTTATCCATGACTATCTACTCTCCCAGTCCCGGTTCGGCGTGGAAAAAAACGTGGAAAACCCACACAGGCCACTCGTTACCAAACATCTGGCGGGGGAAACATTTGCCGCGGGCAGGCGCCTAGACACCGAGGGCGGCCATCAACCGTCTGACCGCCCAAGCAGGATCTCGCGTTCCCATGCCCTCGGCTCAGGCGCCGTCAACTGCCTCCGCCGGCCTTTATATCGGCAGGCTTGCCAATTGCGGGCTGGCCGGGGGCGGCTGCAGGCTTGATCGTACCACGGCCAGCCGAGTCCTCCATGTGGACCTGGCCATTGAAGCGAGCACCCTCGTCGAGCTGAACCCGGCGGCTTCGGATCTCACCCTGGATATCGCACGTCGACTGCAGTTCCAAGCGGCTCTCGGCCGTGACGTTCCCCGAGACGCGTCCGCTGACTACGCAGTCTTGCGTGATGATGTCCCCGACCACTTCCCCGCTCCGTCCGACGACGATGGACTTACCGGCTTTGAGTGTTCCTTCCACCTGGCCTTCCACGCGAATGGTACCGTCGGTCTCGCAGTCGCCAACGATCTTCGTCCCGGGCGCGATGAGAGAAATCGCGGCTTCGCCGGTTGTCTGTTCTAGCTTTGCCATGGGTTTCTGTCGTTCCTCAGCGGTTGGTTGGTTTCGTTTTTTCATAGTCTCAATTGCTGCAGCTACGATCCCGATCTCTGTTGAACAAGGGTGAACGGATCGATCGGCCTACTATCCTGCAGAATCTCGAAGTGCAGGTGCGGAGCCGTTGAGCGACCTGTGTTGCCCGAAAGGGCGATGACTTCGTTCTGCCGGATCGTGTCACCAGCGGCGACGAAGAGCCGTGATGCATGCCCATACATCGAATGGTAGCCAGAGTTCCCATGCTCGATCAGAACGTACAGCCCGTAAATCGAATCTGCCGTTGCTTCCGTCACCACACCCGCTCCGCTGGCCCTTATGTACGAGTGCTGCGGAACGGCGATATCGATGCCCGGGTGGGTGCCGTCCTGGGCTTGCTCTAATTCCTGCGTCACGAAACCTGCTGTCGCCAGTGGCCAGCTTGTGGGTATCTCCGGGGACAGGCCTGTCGTCTGGGTCCCTGGTTCGGCGGTCGAGGGCGCGTCGGCCGGCAGCATGTCTTGTGGGGGCAACGAGGCCAACATGTCTGCCCCCAACATACCGCGGATTTTCTCGTACTCCGCCTGCATTGTCGCCAAGTCCTCGGCCAGAAGCCTGACCCGCGAGTTGTCTTCCTGGAGCAGACTAATCTGGTGCTCGAGTGCCGGGACTCGGGCCGTCTGAGCAGCGAAATACCACCAACTGCCCATAACAATCGCCAGGGCGATGCCGCCAGCGGCGCACACGGCCGCACCAATCCGCAGCACACGCGGCGTCAGGCGAAGACTACGAGTCCGCTCAGAATCGCTGGGTACGAGAACTACGGTGTAACCGCCCTCCGCGTCTTTCATGAGCGTTCTCAGACGATCCCGCCGACGCCGACAATGATTTCGACGATGCGCTCGAAATCTTCACCGTTGCGGAACGGAACTTCGATCTTACCCTTGCTGGCACCGTCAAGCTTCACGCGCACCGACGTTCCCAGTGCTCGAGAGAGCGCCTGCTCAGCTCTGGCCGCGTAAGCGCTGGACGTACCCGCGGGCTTGGCGCCGGGTTTGGTCGGCTTCGCGTTATTACGGCGCTGGCGAACTCGCTGCTCGACTTCCCTGACCGACAGGCCGTTTCTTGCCGCCGCGTTGGCGAGCTCTATGACGCGCGATTCGTCGTCCAGGCCGAGAAGCGCGCGGGCGTGTCCGGCAGAAATGCTGCCGGCGATGAGGAGTTTGTGAACGGCGTTTGGAAGTCCCAATAGCCGCATCGTGTTCGCGACGGTGGAGCGATCTCGGCCAACGCGCTCAGCGACCTGCGATTGCGTCAAACCGAATTCGTCGACCAGTCGGCGATAGGCATGGGCCTCGTCGAGCGGGTTCAAATCCTCTCTTTGCAGGTTCTCGATGAGAGCGAGAACCAGCATGGTCCGGTCGTCGACTTCCCGGACCACGACGGGAATACTCGTCCAACCCAGCTCTTGGACTGCCCGAAACCGCCGTTCGCCCGCTACGACTTCCCAGCCACCGCCCTTGACGGGCCGAACGACGACAGGTTGAAGCAGCCCGTTCTCGCGAATCGACGAAACGAGTCCCTCGAGCGCCTTTCGATCCAGCGCCTGGCGAGGCTGGAAGGGGTTAGGCTGCAGTTCGGAGATCGGGAGTTGCTCACTGCTCTCCGTGGATTCCTCGGGCATGTAGTCTCCGAGGAGGGCTCCCAGCCCTTTACCGAGTCGCTTCTGCTGCTTCTTTGCCAATTCCGTTCCTACTCATAAGTTCTTTAGCCAGTGCAAGATAGCTCGATGCGCCGGACGAGAGTACGTCGTAGATGAGAATGGGAACGCCGAAGCTGGGCGCCTCAGCCAAACGTATGTTTCTCGGTATCGCGGTTCGGAAGACCTTGGGTCCGAAGTACTCCCGAGCCTCCTCTGCAACCTGCTTAGCCAGGTTGAGGCGTTCGCTGAACATAGTCAGCAGCACGCCTTCGATCTGCAAGCCCTGGTTCAGACTACGCTGGACCAGCCGCACCGTATTGAGTAGCTGGGTGAGGCCCTCCAGAGCATAGAACTCACACTGAATCGGGATCAACACTGTGTCGGCCGCCGCCAGAGTGTTCACGGTCAAAAGGCCTAGGGAGGGCGGCGAGTCGATGATAATGTACTCGTAGCGATCCCGAATCGGCTCCAGCGCACGGCGCAGGAGCGTCTCTCGGTTGTGCGCATTGGTCATTGCGACTTCGGCGCCCAACAGATCACGGTTTGATGGCAATAGGTCGAGATGCGGAAAGTGTACCCCATGAAGGAGCACATCTTCCGCCGACGCGCTGTCCAAGAGAACATCGTAGATAGAGAGGTCGAGGTCTTCCCTGTCGATTCCCAGGCCGCCGGTGGCATTGCCCTGGGGATCGGCATCGACGACAAGGGTCGATCGCTCGGCGACGGCAAGGCACGCACCGAGGTTAATGGCGGTCGTGGTTTTGCCCACACCGCCCTTCTGATTGGCAATGGCTATGATTCTCGACATCGTCGAAACACTGGGCCCGGATCGGAGCGAGGCGGGGGGGCTCAGGGTCGTCGCCAGCAATTATACCTGTGCCAGGCGCATGACGAAAGGGGAATGTTTCACGTGGAACAACGGAGCTGAACTCACTCTCTAATGCAGGCCTGTTTCACGTGAAACGCGCCGAGAGCCCGTGCTTCGCAACTGACAATGGCGCTTGTCTTTACGGCGCTTCTTGTGGTCGGGGGTCACTTCCAGAGGCCCGACGGTGCTTCCTCACTTCCATCATGAGGTTCTGGAGATCGCTGGGAGCTACACCGGGGATCCGCGCCGCTTGGGCTAGAGTCGTCGGACGAATACTCTCGAGCTTTTGTCGGGCCTCGGTGGAGAGGCTCATCAAGTCCAGATAGGGAAGATCCTCGGGAAGCCGGAAATCGGCCTGTTTCTGAAGGTATTCAGCCCGGGCTCGTTCCTTAACCACATAGCCCGCGTACTTGATCTCCATCTCCGCAGCAGCCAGGGCATCTGGATCGGGGGTGCCGTCGCTGGGATCGGCGCCTTGCGGACCGATCAGGTCCAAGAGGCTCACCTCCGGCCTTTTCACCAACCTAGCCAGCGACGTTGGGCCCGGAATCGGTGACGTTCCTCGGGCCTCCAGGTACTCATTCACCTCGTCGGGAGCCAGAATGGTGGCGTCTGCCCACTCCATCGCCGCGGACTGCTGCTGCAGCCTGCTATCGAGGCTTCGCCTCTGCTCTTCGCTCAAGAGGCCTAACTCGGCAGCTTTGGGCCCCAAGCGCCCGAGAGCGTTGTCCTGCCGTAACAGCAGTCGGAATTCCGCGCGCGACGTGAATAGTCGGTAGGGCTCGTCTACACCCTTAGTGACGAGGTCGTCGATGAGCACCCCGATGTAGGCCTCATCGCGGCCGATTACCCAGGAATCCCGGCCCAAGGCGGAGGATGCCGCGTTGATTCCCGAAGAGATGCCCTGAGCAGCAGCTTCCTCGTATCCTGTCGTTCCGTTGACCTGGCCGGCGAAATAGAGCCCTGGGACCGTCTTTACTTCCAGAGTCGGGTGGAGCTGGTGCGGTGGGAAATAGTCGTATTCGATGGCGTATCCCGGTTGGCTCATACGGGCCCGCTCGAGGCCAGGAACGGCCGCCAGAAACTGTCGCTGTACGTCCGCCGGCATCGACGTGGAGAGTCCGTTGACGTACAGCTCGCTGGTCTCTAGCCCCTCGGGCTCTAGGAATATCTGGTGCCGCGGCGCCTCCGGGAACCTTACGATCTTATCTTCTATCGATGGGCAGTAGCGCGGGCCCCGGCCCGACAGCTCGCCCCCGTATAGGGCGGAGCGCTCCAGGTTCTCCTGTATTATCTTCTTGACCTCAGCTCCGGTCCAGGTGATCCAGCAGGGGAGCTGGGGCAGTCGCTCGGCGCGCTCCCAAAAGGAGAACCGAAACACCTCAGGGTCGCCATCTTGTCTGAGCACCTTCGAGAAGTCCACGGTCCGTCCATCGACTCGCGGAGGTGTCCCGGTCTTGAAACGCGTGACCTCGAGGCCCAATTCTTCGAACTGCTCCGATAGCTCGACGGTCGGTGCGTCACCGGCTCGACCGGCGCCCTCGCGGATACCCCCACCGATATGGATCCCACCCCGCAGGAAGGTTCCGGCCGTGACGATGACGCGGCGGGCTGAGAACTCCGAACCGTCACGACAGCGCACCCCGCTGAGCTGTCCACTGTTGAAAGTAAGTTCTCGTACGCTTCCTTGAAAAAGATCTAGCTCTTCGATCTCTTCCAAGAGGGTGCGCACGGCCCGCGGATACAGCCAGCGATCGGTCTGGGCTCTCGGCGCCCAAACCGCTGGGCCCTTGCTGCGGTTTAACATACGAAATTGAACGGTCGTTCGATCGGTGGCTCGCCCCATCAATCCGCCTAGCGCATCCACCTCGCGCACCACGGTACCCTTAGCTACTCCTCCGATCGCAGGATTGCAGCTCAGCTGAGCCACACGAGCCAAGTAGGATGTTACCAGGAGGGTACGAGCGCCGATGCGTGCGGCCGCGGCCGCGGCTTCACAACCAGCGTGTCCACCCCCTACAACGATCACATCATACTGCACTCTGGCTGTCGCTCCGTAACGAAATGAAACACAGCTTCGACCTCGCCTCGATTGGCCCATCGCACGGTAAAGGCTCATATTAGCCGTGACCAGGATAAATGGTAGCCCAACCATCTGCCAATGTTCAGAGCACCCGTCATCACATGCACAGCCATTTCCAGACCGGCAAGGCCTTCAAAGTCCACGGACGCGTTCAAGGAGTTGGCTTTCGCTGGTGGGCTCAACGGCAGGCTCGGGCGCTGGGACTGAGGGGCAGCGTTCGCAATTGCGCCGACGGTACAGTGGACATCGCATTCGCCGGCACCCGTGACTCGGTCGCGGAGATGTGCGCGCGTCTTCGATCCGGCCCAACCGCTGCGTACGTCTCGAAGCTCGAGGACCTGGATCTTCCCGACGAGCTCCCCGGGGATTTCCGGATCGACCTCTAGGTGTTGCACGGTATCTTGTGATGTTACAACGACTTACAACGCTAGCTGCAATCCTGTTGACGGTCTCACCGATGCCTTCCTCTCTGCACGCTGTCCAGCGGGATTCGGCGAACACAAGTGCAGATCCCAGCCGCAACAAGCCGGCTATCGGCCTCGTTTTGAGCGGGGGGTCAGCTCGCGGCTTCGCACACGTTGGCGTGATCGAGGTTCTCGAATCTGTAGGGGTGCGCGTCGATGTAGTCACTGGAACGAGCATGGGGAGCATCATCGGCGGCATGTACGCGACCGGTCGCACACCCATTGAGATGCTCCGCGTCGCCGGCGGCGCCGACTGGAATCATCTCTTCAACGATTCACCGGTCAGACGAAATCTTCCGTTGGAGCGAAAATCCGAGGTCGACCGATACCTCTTGAATCTGCCCATAAGGAACGGAAGGCCACGGCTGCCCGGCGCCTTCATCCCCGGCCAGAGGATCGAACAGTTCCTCGATCTATTGACCTGGGAGTACCACCCCGTTCGGGACTTCCGAGATTTGCCGATCCCTTACGCAGCCGTTGCGACGAACGCCGAGACCGGCGAGGCTGTGCGCCTTGATCGAGGGTTCTTACCCCAGGCTATACATGCGAGCATGGCCATTCCCACGGTTTTCGAGCCCGTGGAGATAGACGGCGTCCTGCTAATCGATGGAGGTGTGGCCCGCAACCTTCCGGCTGAAGATGCTAAGGCTTTGGGCGCGGACGTGCTCATCTGCAGCGACGTCTCGAAACCGCTCATGCCCGCCGACAGTCTGAACACATTACTCGCGGTATTGGATCAGACGATCGGGTACCGTTCATGGGAGTCCACGCTCGAACAACGAGACTTGTGTGACGTACTGATCCTTCCGGACATCACACAACTTGCTTCAGCGGGTTTCGACAAGTCCAACGAGTGGGCCGAACGTGGCGCGGCAGCAGCACGCAACGCACTACCTGACCTGCTTGCCCTCGGCCTGATCGCAGCGTCGGACACGGTCGGACTGGAAGGATGGGAAGCAAACGCCGAGCCTATCAACGTTTCCCACCCCGCCTCCGATTCGGTGTTCATCACTGAACTGCGGCTCGAGAACGCGCATTCGACAACCTACCGATTCGCAGAAGACCAGCTCCACTTAAAGGCCCCCGCGCGGGTTCAGCTCGGTACATTGGATGAGGGTATTACGCGTCTCTACGATACTGGTCGATACCACACGGTCATGTACCGACTCGATACGCCGGACCCTGGCGCCGGAGAACGTTCGAGCAGCGAGCAAAATGAACGCGTTCTGTTGTTAACGCTTGCCGAACAGCAGTACGCCGAGTTTGGGTTCGGCTATCGTTTCGACAGTCGCTTCAAGACCTCCATCCTAGCGTCGGTTGTGATCATGGACGCCCTTGGGCGCGGGTCCCGTCTATCGGTCGACCTTCGCATCGGAGAGCAAGGCACAGTGGAGGCAAGCCTTTCACGTCGCTTCGGGCATCGACCGGAGTTCATCGTGAAGGTTGGCGCGCTGCACAAGCGCATGCCGTTCGATATCTATCAAGGCGGACTGCGGCTCGGGTCACCTCGTGCATTTATCACTCAGGCTGATCTCATTGGCGGAATCGGGATCGGTAGAGCAGCGCTCTTCGGCATACGGCTAAAGGGAGAGTTCGCCGACCTGGGCGAGTTTGCCGCCGTTGGTGAACCGTTCGAGGGTGAGAATCTTAGTTTTTACACGGTCGGCCCTGCCTTCGAACTCGACACGTATGATCGCGCGAGCTTCCCCAGCCGCGGCGCCAAAATCGCGGCCCGAGCCGAGTGGGCCGATCCCACAACCAGCGGAGGGGCCAGCTTCGCTCACTACTCACTCGATGCGGGCGGCGCGGTTCCATTCGGCTTCGAACGGCTTTCGCTTCTCGGTCGCCTGACTGTCGGAGCCAGCGAAGGTGACATCCCCGACCACTACTTCTTCTTCCTTGGAGGTACGAACAGCTACTATCTCTACCCGGATCGACACATTCCTTTCGCGGGCCTCCGAACCATGGAGCGATTCGGACGATACCTCCAGAGCATTCAGGTGGGTGCCCAGTACGAGTTTCACCGATTCGCGATCGGTCGTTTCCGCTGGAACGCCGGGACGACGCTGGACGAGTGGAAAATAGACACCGACCTGCTGACCTACGGCTTCGATGTGACTATGGCGGCGGTCACACGCTTCGGAAGCGCGGCAGTGTCCATCGCGGTTCTCAAGGCTGGGGACGCGCGGCTCGTGGTCGACGTCGGCTTTCCGTTCTGACCTGCGGCCGTCGCTAGTTCTCAGCCCAACCTGTCCAACCCGGACCTCGTACGACACGACCCGGTGTCGCACCCGTATGCTCCCCGTCCCGGAGAACTTGAGTCCCGTTCACAAAAACATCTGCGACGCCGCCCCCTGCTACCGTCGACATCGCTCAGCCTGGCGGGATGCTGCATCGTTGACCTTATTCAGCTTGTGGACAAGCTTGAAGACGCCGGTCCCAGTTCCGGGCAGGCGAACGACCCGATGCTTCCAGGCAGAGGAGGAGAACCATGCCGGAGAGCAGATCCATGCCTCGTTCCTCCGCTCACAGAATCGCACCCGCGGGACCACGGGTCTCTCCCGGCGGGGTTGCCAGTCTCTGCTTGTTGCTCCTGACGGGCGCCTTCTGCGTCGGATGTGACCCTTACTCGCAGACACGGATCAAGAACGACACGGCAGAGCCGGTCGAGGTCGAGCTGACCCTGGACAGGACCCAATGGCAACATGGATTCGAACCCGAGGAGTACCAGCAGTGGCTGAGCGAGCGGACGGACGAGTGGATCGAGGGTGAACTGCATGAATACTTAGTATTCGAGGGAGTGGAGCTGGTCGACGTGGATGCGGCTCGCTTCGCCGGAAAGTACAAGCTGGAGCCCTCGGCGTTGCTGATCATGCACGAAGGCATGGGAACAGGGCCGTATCACCACCTCAGCGAACTGATCGTGATAAAGGGCGACCAGACCAGGACCTTCTCCGGCACCGACGAGATTCGCGAGCTGTTTGAGCGGGTCGAGGGCAACGTGTGGGAGTTCCGGATCTCGGATGCCCTCTGATGCTGGCCAAGCTGGGCCGGCAAAGAGACGACGGTATGTACCCACGGGAGAAAATGAGGCTCTGGGATGCCAGCAGACAGTGACCCTGACGTACGGCTTCGACGTGACCGTGGCGGCGGTCACGCGCTTAGGGAACGCGGCCTTGTCGCTTGCCGTCTTGAGGGCCCGGGACGCGCGGCTCGTGGTCGACGTCGGCTTTCCGTTCTGACCTGCGGCCGTCGCTAGTTCTCAGCCCAACCTGTCCAACCCGGACCTCGTACGACACGACCCGGTTTCGCGCCCGTATGCTCCCCATCGCTGAGCACTTGCGTCCCATTCACAAACACATGGATCACACCGGTGGCGTACTGATGGGGCTCGTCGAACGTAGCGAGGTCGATGATCTCGTCGGGATCGAAGATGACGATATCGGCGTAGTTGCCGGGGGTGAGAAGCCCGCGGCGTTTGATCTTCAGGTTCCACGCCGGTAGCGAAGTCATCTTGCGCACCGCCTCTTCTAATAGAATGACGCGCTCTTCCCGAACGTACTTCCCGAGCACCCGAGCAAACGTTCCGTAGGCCCGCGGGTGAGGATTCGACTTCAGAAAGACGCCCTCGGTGGCCAGCGACCCCGCATCGGATCCGAAGCTCACCCAGTATTGAGCGACCTTCTTCTTGACGTTCTCTTCCGACATCGTGAAGTAAACGCAACCGACCCGACTGCCATCTTCGATCACCAGGTCCATCGCCGTTTCCTCCGGCGGCGTGCCTCGCATCACGGCCACCTCGGCTAGCGTTTTCCCGGTCAGAGGCTTGAGCGCGTCGTTCTTGAAGCTGACCAGCAGGATCTTGTCGGGAGAACCCGCCGCGAGGTAGCCGTTAGCCCAGTCGTCGCTGGGAGTATTCATCTCCTGCTTCACGCGCCGCCTAACCTCGGGGTCCTTCAGGCGCTCTGCCCAGCTCTTGTACCCACCTTCTTGGACCCAAGGAGGCATGGCGGCGTCGAGACCCGTAGAGCTCGCGGGGTAGGTGTACATATCGGCGGTGATCTCGAGTCCCGCCTCGCGGGCGTCCTCAACACGCTCGAAGACCGTCTCTAGCTTGTGCCAGTTGGCTTGCCCGGAAGTCTTGAGATGGTAAATCTCAGCGCGTATGTCGGCCTCGCGCGCGATAGTGAATAACTCGTCGAGGGCTTCCAGCAGGGAGTTGCTCTCGTTACGCATATGGGAGATGTACATGCCATCGTACTCGGCGGCGACTCTTGCCAGCTCGATCAATTCGTCCGTCTCGGCGTAGAAGGCCGGGGCGTAGATCAGCGAGCTTCCCAAACCCAGCGCACCCTCCTCCATCGCCTGGCGCACGAGTCCCCGCATCTGCTCCAGTTCCGCTGGCGACGGTGCTCGGTCCTCGTAGCCAATGGCGTAGATCCGCGCCGTTGTGGCACCCATGAAGGACGCAACGTTTGTGGAAACGCCGCGCGCGGCGAGATACTCGAGGTACTCACCGAGCGTTCTCCACTCGATGTCGTACTTCAAGTCGCCCTGCTGTTCGAGTTCTTCCTCGACCATCCGCTCATTGAGTGGGCCCATGGACCACCCCTCACCGAAGACCTCGAGGGTGACGCCTTGTCGAATATCGCTCTGCGAGAGCCCGTCCTCGATAAGCGACTCGGTGGCCCAACTGAGCATGTTGATGAAGCCCGGTGACACGGCCAGGCCGCTAGCATCGATTTCAGTTCGGCCACGCGCATCGCGCAGGTCGCCAACCACGGCGATGGAGTCGCCATCGATGGCCACGTCGGCTACGAAGGCCGGGTCTCCGCTCCCATCGTAGATCCCGCCACCGCGAATGATCACGTCGTAGTCGGCAGCCTGAGAGCAGGCCGAGACCAACACTGCAGTTACCAGGAGCGCGCAAGCTCGCAGCATAACAGCCTCCGGATTGTTCACTGAGGTAGGGCTAGGTATGAATTACGTTCTCGGATGGCCGTGCGCAATCGGTCTGCCGTACCTCGACAAGCGTTGCTCCCCCGGCACAACGCCAAGGCCTGGACGTATCGGTAACGCAGCAAGCGCCGGTGCGCCGTCGCCTTAAGCGGTGTCATCCCTCGGGTACGCTGCTTGCATCGGCGTTGGTTGCGGTGAGGCCCGATCACCGGGCGTTCGACTCGCGATCGCCCTCTGTATGCTCAGCCTGCTAATTGCACTGTGGAGCGTTTGGATGGTCTACAGGATGGAGAAGCGAGAAGAAGTTTAGCGCCCCACCTACTTGCCGACGCAGAACTCCGAAAACACGCGTGCGAGCAGATCGTCGGTGGCCACGACCCCGACCAACTCCTCGAGTGCTTGGGTCGCAGCTTTCAAGTGAGTCGCGGCTACCTCGTGCGCCAAGCCTGACGTGAGTGCGTCGCTGAACGCCTCCACCTCTGAGCGGGCCCTCCGAAGATCGCGGGCGTGGCGTTCGCGGGTGACCAATGGCTCTTCACCACGATCTCTCATCACTCCAGAGAAGACCGCCTCGGTCAGCCGTTCCCCCAGCTCACCCAGTCCCTCACCGGAGATCACCGAGACACGGATCTCCGAATCGCCCGCGCCAGGCACGGCGTCGGTGGACTCCGGCAGATCGCTCTTCGTGCGGACCGGTATGACGACCGACGACTCGATACGGTTCAGGAACTCGGTCTCTTCCTCGGACAGCGGGCGCCCCGCCTCGGCACAAAAGAGGACGACATCCGCCGATGCGAGATAGCGACGCGCGACCTCGATACCGATGCGCTCGACTTTGCCGGATGCGTCTCGAAGGCCCGCCGTGTCCACCAACCTGAAGGGATACCCCCCCAAAGAGACGACGACTTCGACAGCATCTCGAGTCGTTCCCGGTTCCTCGGTGACGATGGCGCGCTCGAAGCCACACAGGGCGTTCAGAAGGCTCGATTTCCCAGCGTTCGGCCGTCCGGCGATGACCGTAAGGGCTCCCTCCCGGAGCAGGGCGCCGTCGTTGGCCGTCTCGAGGAGCCGGTCGATACGCTGAACGACGTCCTGGGCTGCCGCATCGATCGTCTGGGACGCGACCGACCCTTCGTCCTCCTCCGGAAAATCAATGTCGTAGGTGATAAGAGCTTCGCAGTGAATGATGGCGTCCCGCAGTTCGTCGATCCGCTGCGATAGTCCCCGGTCGAGCTGGTGCACTGCAGCGCGGTGCTGGGCAGCGGACCGACCAACCACGAGGTCGAGAATGGCTTCGGCCTGAAGCAGGTCGATTT
The DNA here is from genome assembly GCA_039589995.1 of Gemmatimonadota bacterium. Lineage (GTDB taxonomy): Bacteria > Gemmatimonadota > Gemmatimonadetes > Palauibacterales > KS3-K002 > JBDHGH01. The sequence goes on from JBDHGH010000012.1 coordinate 28,403, forward strand.
TCCCACTGAGGTAGGCCCTTCGCGTAAACTCTCCGGGATGGGCCGGGCGGGCGCCTGCAGCCAATACGGCATCGAGCACCAGCTGCGGACTGAGCGGGCCGCCGTGGCAACTGATCTCGAGCATGTCTTCACCGGTGTAGCTGTCGGGGCAGGGGTAGAAAGTCGCCAGAACTTGGTCGATTGGGTCGCCGCTTTCTGGGTGTATTAGCCAGCGAAGGGACGGGCGGCGTTCGGAAAGGTCTTGTCCCAGAGTGCGGAGTACTATCTCAGTGACGCCTGGGCCCGAGGCTCGGACGACCGCTATAGCGGCGCGGCCGGGCGCAGTCGAGATAGCGGCTATTGTGTCCATGTTGTTCCGCGGACGAGGGCGAGGACGCGGACGGTGCGAAGACGTCGACGTATGATCTTCATCGCCGCATCGCTATCCATCCGGTGCTACGTCTTCGATTTCTTCCGGGGTTTTTCTTCGGGCTTCTTGCCGGGTGGGCCCTGAGCTTGGGCCGCCTTGCGCTCCTTTGCGACATAGAGTTGCTGCGGCAGCGAAGCCAAGTTCATGGTCGCGTAGTAGAGGTTCAGTCCCGACGCGAACCTGAAGAACAGCACGACCATCATAACCGGCATGACGTACATCATCATCTTCATCTGCGGATTGGGCGGCGACGACTTCATCGTGATCCACTGGAGCAGGAAGATGGACGCGCCCATCAGAACGGGGATGATGTACAAGGGATCCGGCTGCGACAGGTCCGGCAACCAGAGGAACGGCACCCCGCGGAACTCGATGGTATCGCGGAAGACGAAGAACAGCGCGATCAGGATCGGGAACGGCAACAACATGGGGAGACAGCCACCCAGCGGGTTCACTTTGTGCTCCCGATACAGCTTCATCATCTCCTGCTGCAGTTTCTGCGGGTCGTTCTTGTGCTTCTCCTGGATTTCCTTCATCAGCGGCTGCACCCGCATAGTTGCCATCTGCGAGCGCATGCTCTTCTGGTACAGCGGGAACAGCACCACGCGAATCCCGATTCCAAAGATGATGAGGATCCAGCCGTATCCCAGACCGAAGAAGCTGTGCATCCAAGTCAGGAGCGTGGTGATGGCTCCGGCCAACGGTCGCAGCACCGGCTCCAGCCACTTGTACCCAAACGGAAGAACTTTGTCGAGCTCGCGCCCGACCGCTTTGAGCCGACCGTAGTCCTGTGGGCCCATATAGATCGTTCGCTGGAAATCTCCCTCGCGACTGACCGGGAAGCTGCTTGCTGCCTGCGCTCGATAGGGCTCGGGAAGCGACCGGATCATCAAGCCGCCGAAGCGTCCGTCTTCATCGGCGTCGAAGGGCAGCACCACCGCCGTAAGGAAGTACTTTGTGCGTACAGCTACCCAGTCGAAGGGCCCGTCCAGGGTCAGTCGCTCGCCTGGCTCGAGGCCTTCGATTTTCTCTGACACCACGCCTTCCAGGCCCATCGCCGAGTACGCGAGGTTCGTCCTGTAATCGTTCTCCGGGTCCCACTCGTTGCTCAACAGCCCGGGCCCGAGACCCAGAAGCCACCAACCCCTGCCAGGTCCGCCGACCAAGCGTCCCTGCAAGTCGATAACGTAGTTGTCAGGGGTAAACGTATAGCTCAACTCGACACGGAATTCGGTGCCGGGGTACGTATACGTAAGAGTCAAAGTCTGAGGTTGGCCATCGGACGCTAGAGACAGGCCCGAGCGTGGTTGAATGTCGAACTGAACCCGGCGTAGATCTAAGGTATCGTCACCGACGAGCCATTGATGGGTGAAGAAGTCCTCGGTGCCAGGCGGAACCAGCTGAACTGGCTGACCCTTAGTTTCTTCCGCAAGCGATTCGAACTCTAGCATCTCGGCGGAAACGAGACGTCCTCCGCGGCTGGTGAAGCCGAAACGGTAGATTGGGCTGCTGACCCAAACCGTGTCCTCGACTTGCGGTTGTTGGGACGGGGCGACCGCGGTTGGCGGCACGACCTCCGGGATACCTTGCGTATCGGCCGGGATCGGGAGTGCTCCTGGGACCGTTTCTTCCTGGCCGGCCGTTGGAGGTGTCAGGTCCGCCGGCGTGGCCTCGACCGAGTCCGGCTGCTGGGTCGGCTCAGGCGGTCGCTGCGGCGGGAAAAGAACGTTGACCAGGGCGACGACGCCCAACATCAACACCACCGCGAGGATTAGTCGTTTCTCGTTTCCCATAGCCCTACGGAACCGGATCGTAGCCGCCCGCACGGAACGGGTGGCATCGGCCAATTCGGCGCACAGTCAGCCAGCTCCCCTTGAGGGCACCATGACGATGCAACGCCTCGATGGCGTACTGCGAGCACGTCGGCGTGTATCGACAGGATGCCGGCAACAGAGGTGATATGGCGAGCTGATAGCCCCGAACAAAAATCACGAGGAGGCGTGCGAGCATAGCTCTTCCGCTAACTCCTTTATCTCGTCTCTCAACTGCCCGAACTCCGCGTCGTACGCGCCCGGCCGGGCCCTGATCAAGATGTCCAGGCACACGGCCTTCTCCAAGCAATCCGGCAACAGTTCGATGCGGGCACTCTCCCGAATCCTACGCTTCAACCTGTTGCGCTCGACGATCTTATGCCCGTGCTTCGGCACGACTACCACCACCCGTGGACGCAAAGCGGGGGAATCGGTGATGAACACGTCCAGGTGACCGGTCCGTCTCCGCTTCCCCCAGCGATACAAAGCATTTATGTCCGACTTGCGGCGGATGCGAGCGCCCCGCGGGAACCGGTATCGACGGTTCGTCGCGCTTCCTACTTCCTTGGAACCGTCGCTGCGAGACGCTTGCGTCCCTTGCGCCGGCGTCGGGCCAGAATTCGGCGGCCTTCCTTCGTGCGCTGTCTGGCCCGGAAGCCGTGCTTGCGCAGACGCCTCCGATTCCGAGGGCGATATGTTGGTTTCATGGGGTCGGCCCCTAGATGTCCTTATCAACCAATGACTTCTCACGCTGAAAACAGGGGCCCAATTATATACCCCACAGGGCGGCCGATCAACCCGGCCCTGCGCCTTATCGAAGCTCAGAACCCCGCAACGGCCAGCAGCAGCGAGCGGATTCCCAACGCCGCGGCCACCAGGACCATCGTTCCGCCAAGGGCGTTGCTCAACGGGCCGTTCGCCCGAGCGCCGAGGAGGCTACGATCGTTCGCCACGTAGAGGAGGAACACCGCGATTATGGGCAACAATAGCCCGTTTGCAGCCTGAGCGAATATGATCGCCGCGATCGGGCGGACCGCGATGAGCGAGAATACGATCCCGGCAAGCAACACCGGCATCCAGACGCCCCGCGCCCTCGGCGATTTCAGGTCCGTTCCCCAGCCCAGTACGCCGCACGTGGCGAACGCCGCCGCCAACGGTGCCGTGATCGCCGAGGACAGCCCCGCCGCCAGCAGCCCGCACGCGAAGAACGCGCCGGCCCAACGCCCGAGTATCGGCTCCAACGCCTGAGCCATGTCCCCAGCGTTGCTCACGTGCAGGGCAGCCGGCAACGAGGCGGCGGTAACCAGAACGGCGATGGAGACTATGCCGCCGAACGACACGGAGACCGCGGTATCGGCGCGCGCGGCATCCAGGTCCGCCTCGCTCTTCCAGCGTTCGTGGGCGGCCGAAGCATGAAGAAAAAGGTTATACGGGACCACGGTGGTGCCGACGAGTCCGAGCGCCGTGAGCATCGCCGCCCGGTCCGCCAGGCCGCCTGGCAACAGCCCTCGCACCAGGGCACCGAGGTCCGGGCCCGTCGCGATCGCGGTGGTGACAAAGACCACCCCCATCACGGCGACCATGGCCACGAGCACGCGTTCTACCCAGTGGTAGCGGCCCGTCCAGAGCAGGGCGAAGGCCAGCAGCCCAAGCAGCGGACCCCAGAGACGCCCGCTCCCGCCAAGCAAGCTCTGCAGTCCCAATGCGCCACCCAAAAGGTTGCCCGTCTCATACGCCGCATTGCCGATCATGATCGCCGCGACAACAAGGGCCGCGGAGAGGCTGCGACCGAATCGGCCGGTAAAGCGGTGTCGCAAAGCTTCTCCTAAGCCCATGCCGCCAGCAACGCCCAGTCGCGCCGACATCTCCTGCAACACCAGAGTGGCGACGATAGCAAACGCCAGCGCCCAGGCTAACGTGTAACCGTACGAGGCGCCCGCGATGGTCGCGGTCGTAACGGTCCCCGGACCGATGAAGGCCGCAGCGACGAGGGCCCCCGGTCCCACACGAAAATCGCGAAGCCGCATCCTCTCACCCTCCACGTGACAGCGTTCGCGCCGTCACGATGAAAAATCTCGGGTCACGCGCCTTGACTTTCGATGAGTCCGCCGTCTAAGATGGCGCGCGGCCGACCGCTTCGGTCGCATTAGCGACCCGAAAAAAGTCTTAGCTTTCCACACCCGCCGAAGTCCGGAGTCAATGGAGCTGACCGCCCACGAAGCCTGGTCCAAAATCCTGGAAAGCGCCAGAGCCAAGCTTCCAGAGCAGAGCTTCCGCACCTGGCTGGCTCCTACAAGCGCGGTCGCGCTGTCCAGCGAAGTGCTGGTCGTTGCAGCACCCAGCGACTTCGCCGTCGAGTGGATCGAAGACAAGTACGGCGAGATGCTCATCGGCCTCAGTCGAGCGCTTTTCGGCAGCGCGTTCACGCTGGCTTTCGAGTCGCGGAGCAGTGATCCGCAGGCGGCTCCGCTATTCGCCGCCGTGCCCGCCGCTGGGCTGGAAGAACTCACCGCCTCTGAGCCCGGATCACAGCAGAGTGAAGCCAAGCCGGGTCGCGTGGTTATCGGAAACCTAAACCCGCGTTACACACTCGATCTGTTCGTGGTCGGCGGTCACAACGAGCTTTCCTCCGCCGCTTGCCAGGCCGTGGCTGATGCTCCAGGACGTGCATACAACCCCCTGTTCATCTACGGTGGAGTCGGCCTGGGCAAGACGCACCTGATGCATGCCATCGGGAACGCCGTCCTCGCTAAGGTGCCCGGGGCACGGGTTGCCTATGTCCCGACTGAACAATTCACCAACGAGTTGATTGCGGCGATTCAAAGTCGGCGAACGACCGATTTTCATAACCGTTACCGCCGTATAGACGTGCTATTAGTGGACGACGCGCATTTTTTGGCGGGCAAGGAAGGAACCCAAGAAGAGTTCTTTCATACCTTCAATGCCCTGCACGATTCTCAAAAGCAGATCGTGCTGACCAGTGATCGGCCACCGAAGGAAATCCCTGGCCTGCAAGAGCGTCTGGTTTCCAGGTTCGAGTGGGGTCTCGTGACCGATATTAGGCCACCCGACTTTGAAACGCGCGTCGCCATCCTGCAGTTGAAGGCCGCCCAGGACGGGCTCACGATCCCCCACGATGCGCTGACATTGATCGCGGAACAGTGCCGGTCGTCGGTGCGCGAACTGGAGGGCGCCATCATCAAACTCCTAGCCTATAGTTCGCTGACACGACGTGAGGTCAGCCGCTCGTTAGCAGAAGAGGTCTTGGGTGGTAGCGCCGGTTCCGTGCGCCAGGTGACAGAGCAGCGGATCGAAAAGGCTGTTGCTAAGGCTTTCGGTGTAACCGTCTCGGATCTGCAGTCCAAGAGCCGCCAGAAGCGTGTCACCGTGCCACGACAGATCGCGATGTATCTAGAGAAGACTCTACTTGACCTACCGTTCACACAGATCGGACTGCGCTTTGGTGGCCGGGACCACTCCACGGTGATTCACTCGATCCAGAAGATCGAGGAGCAAATAAAGGTCGATGACGATTTGCGAGATCGAATCGAGGGGTTGGTGGCAGAAGTGTCATGACTGGAAGGACACCGTGTAGACCAGACTTCCCATTTGTGGAGTGCATGTTTAGAACTGGGTACAGTACCCGAAGAGAGCTGCTGATCCACACCCCCTCCACAGTTGACTTACCCTATCCCCGGTTTCTTCCACAGGACCCTAGGGGATGGGGAGGCGGTGTGATTACTCGAGTGACGCGGTCTCTCGGTACTACTTGCCCACGAATCCACTCTCCTACTACTACTACTAGACTTGAATAATTAGGAGCAGTAATACAGACTCCCTACGTGGAGACTCTTGAAAAGCCCAACTTTCAACTCATAGGTTAATTCCCATGAAGGTCAAGATCACACGGGAGAATTTCCAGAAAGGCCTATCGGCCGTGGCCGCCACCATCCCCACGCGTACAACGCTCCCGGTCCTCTCCAATATCCTGGTGGAGACGGTCAAGGACGGTTTACGAGTGCGGGGAACCGATCTGGACATATCTGTAAGCGTTCAGACTCCTGCTGAGGTCGAGCGTGAGGGCGCGGTCACGGTGCCAGCTAAGAAAGTGGCAGATATCGCCCGGGAGCTACCGGATGCACCGGTTGAGCTGAGCTCGGACGGGGGTCGGGTGGTGGTGGCATGCGGGAAAGCCAAATTCCGCCTGAATAGCTTGCCCAGCGACGAGTATCCGTCCTTTCCAGATGTCCCATTTGGCAAGGGCTGGACGATGCGAAGCGGTGAACTCCAACGCCTGAGTGCCCACACGAGCTTTGCTGTCTCAAATGAAGAAACGCGCCCTGTTTTGAACGGAGTGCTGTGGCAGCTTCGTGGTGGGGACATGTTGATGGTGGCGACAAACGGACACCGCTTAGCCAAGATGGGGCTCAAAGTCAAGACTAAATCTGGCGATGACGACTTGATCGTGCCGCCCAAAGCTCTCCAGCAGGTCGAGAAGCTGTTTGCTGCCGACGACGAATTGCAGATCGCGCGGTCTGAGAGCCACCTGGGTTTCCGTACGGAGCGGACCGAGGTTTACACGCGCCTTATCGAGGGACCCTACCCGAACTACGAGCAGGTTTTGCCGAAGGACAGTGACAAGGAGTGTATCGCAGACCGCAGCGAGTTAACCGCAGCTATCCGGCGCATGGCAATTGTCGCGTCCGATCAAACACACCGAGTGCGGATCGGCTTCGCGCCCGAGAAGATCTCGCTCGGCGTCCAGACACCCGACTTAGGTGAAGCGGAGGACGAGCTGCCGGTAGAGTATACAGGCTCTCCGCTGGACATCGGCTTTAACGCCCAGTACGTCCTTGAGGTACTGCGTTATCTTGAAGCGGATGAAGTACGGATAAAGCTCAGCGCGCCTGAGCGGCCCGCGATGTTCCAGCCGGTCGGTTCCGACGACGAAGACTATACCTGCCTGGTGATGCCGCTGCGCTTGATGGAGTAGGAAGGGGCACCCCTGCTACTCGTACCGCAGGGCTACGATGGGATCTAGGGCGGCCGCCCGCCGGGCCGGGTAGATCCCGAAGAAAAGGCCGATCGCGGCGGCGAAGCCGATCGCAAGGACGATCGCTTCGGGCGCGATCGCCGTGTTCCAATTGGCGAAGCGAGACAGCATGGCGGCGGCCACGGTCCCCACGATCAACCCGAGGGCACCCCCTGCCAGACAGAGAGTCAGTGCCTCGACCAGGAACTGGAAGAGGATATTGCGTCGTGTAGCGCCCATGGCCTTGCGGACACCGATCTCGCGGGTGCGCTCGGTCACCGAGACCAGCATGATGTTCATGATGCCGATGCCGCCGACCATCAAGCTGACCAACGCGATGCCGGCGAGAAGTATCGAAAACGTCCGCGTGGTCTCTTCCATCGTCGACATCAGGTCGGCACGATTGCGAAGGGAGAAGTCATTCTCCTCCCCAGGTCGCAGATGGTGTTCCCTTCGCAGGATTTGCTCTACCTGGACTATGGCTTGATCGAGTTTGTCCGGCGCGGCTACCTCTACCGTCATCGAGGCGAGCCGGTCGCTCCCGCTTATTCGATATTGCGAAGTCGAAAGGGGGATCATCGCTCCATCGTCCACGCTGAAGTGACCCATCTGCCCCGATGACTCCAAGACGCCGATGACCTCGAAGGGTATAGCGCGAATCCGGACCGTACGTCCTACCAGCTGGTCTGCGGTGGTACCCAAGCGGGAAGGCAAGTTCGAGCCGAGCACAACAACCGTCTTCCGCGACGCCATATCGGACAGATTCAGGAACCGGCCAAAGGCAAGCTCGAGGTTGCGGACCCGAAGGTATTCGGGCACGGTGCCAGCGACTCGGGCGTTCACGTTTTGATTGAGCAATTCGAGCTGCAGGTTGGTGGTTGCCTCTGGTACGACGGCTGACAGGAGGTCGGCCTCTAAGGCCAGAGCGTCGTAGTCGTCGGTTCCGAGGAAGGTTCCACCACCACCGACTCCACGCCACCAGCGGTAGCCGGATGACACTTCCAGCTGTGCGGATCCCAGCGATTCGATCTGTTCTTGTACCGCACGCTGAGCGCCTTCCCCCATGGCTACGACGGTGATCACGGCACCCACGCCGATTATGATGCCCAGCATGGTCAAAATAGCGCGGAGCTTGTTAACCCGCAGGGCAGAGAGCGCGACCTTGATGGTTTCCCAGATCATAATCGGCTGAAATCGCTTTCTAGAGCGCGGTGATTCACTCCCAACGGAGTGCGACGATGGGGTCGAGCGCTGCTGCGCGCCGGGCCGGATAAATCCCGAAGAACAGGCCGATCGCGCCGGCGAAACCCACGGCGAGCAGGACAGCCTGGGGGGCCACGGCGGTGTTCCAGTTGGCGTAATGTGAGAGTAACGCGGCCGCGATCGCGCCGAGCGCCAGCCCGAGCACGCCACCGGCCATGCACATGGTCAACGCTTCGACCAGGAACTGGAAGAGAATGTTCCGGCGCGTTGCACCCATGGCTTTGCGGACACCAATCTCACGCGTGCGCTCGGTGACCGAGACCAGCATGATGTTCATGATGCCGATGCCGCCGACCATCAAGCTGACGAGGGCGATGCCGGCCAGGAGGATGGAAAACGTGCGGGTCGTTTCTTGGAACGTCTCCATCAGGTCGGTCCGGTTCCGGATGAAGAAATCGTTGTCGTCGCCGGGCCGCAGGTGGTGCTCGCGCCGGACGATACGCTCGACCTCCACCATCGCCTGTTCCAGATTGTCCTGCGAAGCGGCGACCACCGTAATCGAATTCAAGCGGTCGCTTCCGCTGATCCGATAGCGAGCGGTGGACAGGGGGATGATCACCTTGTCATCCACACTGTAGCGACCCGACTCGCCGGAAGATTCGAGCACACCGATGACCTCGAAAGGTATCGCCCGGATGCGGATCGTTTGTCCCACGAGGAGTTCCGGGGTCGTGCCCAGGCGCGACGGCAGATCCGCTCCGATGACGGCAACGGTCTTTCGGGCAATCATGTCCGAGCCCTTCAGGAACCTACCATAGGCGAGGGTGAGATTACGCACCGCGAGAAATTCGGGAGTGGTACCGGTGATTTCGCCGGTCACGTTGCTGTTGCGGAGCTCGATTTGGAGATCCGCCTCCGATTCGGGCACCACCGTTGAGATCAACCTCGCCTCGGCGGCCAGAGCCTCGTAGTCATCGACCCCGATGAAGGTGCTGCCGCCGGCACCCACTCCTCGGTGCCAGCGGAAACCGGACGAGATCGTCAGCTGGTTGCTGCCCAGCGACTCGATCTGCTCCTGAACGGCCCGTTGGGCGCCTTCGCCCATTGCGACGACGGTGATGACAGCGCCGACGCCGATGATGATGCCAAGCATGGTCAGGACGGCGCGGAGCTTGTTAGACCGTAGCGCCGAGAAGGCGACCTTGATGGTCTCCCAGAGCATCGCCTAGCTACCCTGACTTCGCATACCCGGAACGCCACCGCCGCGGAAGCGCTGGAACCGCTCGAGGAGCTCGGCCTGGTCACGCAGCAGAGATGCCGTCGGAAGCAGAGCCACCGAGTCGCCCTCCTGCAGGCCTGATACAACTTCGATGCTTTCCCAGTCGGTTACCCCGACCTGCACGGGTATGGGCACAAGTACGCCGGCGCGCAGCACGAACACGACGCCCGGGATCGGGCCACCGCTGCGTCTTTGCTGCTCCTGGGCTGCATGGGCTTGCGCGGCCATCTGACGCATTCGCTGCATGTCTTCGTGCGACGCCTGGCCGCTTTGCATGCGTTGGCGGAGAGCGTCCCTTTCCGCCTGCGACAGCTGAGGCATTCCGCCCTGGCCGTTAGAGCCCGCCGTTTCGTGCCCTCCGTCATTGCCGGCTTCTTGCGGTGTGTTGGAGGCCAGCATTTCTTGGAACGACTCTGAGTCGAAGCCCAGCGCGAGCTCGGCCACCTCTTGGGCGTCATCGGCCGGGTGAACCGCCTGCGTCGGTACGGTGATGGCGTTCTCGGCGTTCGCCACCTGAATGGTCACCTCGGCGCTCATGCCAGGCTTGAGCAGCTGATCCTCGTTGCGGATGCGGATGATCACGGGGAACATGGTGACGTTCTGCGATACAGTGGCTTGCGGCTCGAT
>JBDHGH010000013.1:0-39045 GCA_039589995.1 Gemmatimonadota bacterium
GTGAATCGGGCTCGTTTCACCGACCGTTTCCCATTCCAGCGCGCCAAGCACCTCGCTGATCTTTCCTGTGTTACCGGTGGCTTGGCGAAGCGCGTCGATGACCTGACCGAAATCCTCCCTCGATAGAATGCCCGGAGCGGTGTACTCCATCCGGTACTTGTCCGTGCCGCCGAAAAACCGAGCGGCTCGGCCGCCGGTCGCCGTGGGTAGGATAGCGGCGACGCGATCGATGAGGCCGGGGTCGAGTCCTACCTCGCCAGCCACCGCTTTGATTTCATCGAGGGTTAGCCCGTCGGCAGGGTCGGCCAGGCTGGCGCCGGGTCGATGCTCCTGGAGCTCGAGTGCCTTGCGCAGGATCAGCGCGAATTCGTTGTCCGAGTAGCGGCGTTCGTCGTCAGGAATCGTTGTCTCCTACAATCTTTAGGAGTGACTGTCACTGCGGTGCTTCGTCTCTGATTTCGCCTCGGCCCTCGGCCGTTCCAGCAGGCGCTCGGTGAACTCGACGCGTTCGTTAATGGATAGGACCTCTTCGCGCATGATCCGAATCTCGTCATGCAAGGAGTGCACGGCCTCGGTCAAGCGGTCGACTTCCTCCGACGAACTGCCGCCTTGCTTCAGGCTCTGGAGGTGCTGGTAGCGAAGCTTCATTCCGATGAGCACCATGCCTCCGATCCCTATCATAGCGGAGAACGGAATGAGCATCTCAAATCTCCGATCCCTATCATAGCGGAGAACGGAATGAGCATCTCAAATAGTGGATTCATACTGGGCTCCGTACGCTGGCAGAATCTGGCTATGGCTACTCCACCGAACCCTACGCATTAGGCCGGCACGAGGTTTGCCTAGCCGTGCCGGTGCAGTCTCACTCAAGTAGCGGCATATTAGGGTGAGTTGGCGGATAACGATAGACAGGCGCCGATGAAATATTCCGATCCAAGGGAACCCCACGCGCGAGCACTCCGAGACTACTTCGCTGGCGACCTGAATGCCACGCTCGTCCTGCACAGCAGTGCGGGCGAGCACGAGGAGATTCCGGTCAGTGTCTTCTTTAGGGGGCCGGAGGACTTCTTTCCCTTCGAGCGGGCTGCTTTGGAGCTGTGTCGCGGGAGAGTGCTGGACGTGGGTGCGGGGACGGGTGTGCACACGCTCTACTTGCAGGAACTGGGGTACGACGTATGCGCGGTTGAGCTTCTCCCGGAGGCTGCAGAGATTATGCGGGCGCGGGGCGCACGCGATGTCCACACGAAGGATATCGCCGATCTCAAATCCTCCCCGTTCGACACCATTCTATTGCTGATGAACGGCATCGGGATCTTCGGAACCCTGGACGGTCTCGATCGCTTCCTCCTCGATTCACCGCGGTTGCTCAAGCCGGATGGTCAGATCATCCTCGACTCCGGCCCCGCGAACATCACCGGCGACCCCGATAACCCGGCCGTGGCGATCTCGTTCCCAGATGGCGGAGGCTACCCAGGCGAGACCTGGATCGCACTCGAGTATCGGGGAGAGATTGGGCCGCCTTTCCGCGAGCTATACGCGGATCCCGACACGCTAGTCGAACACGCGGTAGCCACCGGCTGGAACTGCGAGATTGTCTTCCACGACAGCCTTAGCGGGTTCGTAGCCCGACTGACCCGTCCTAGCCTTTGAGCCCAGCCAATTGGATGCCGCGCACGAAGTAGCGCTGGGTGAAGAAGAAGAGAATCAGGATCGGAATCACGGCTGTCACCGCCGCCGCCATCTGATACGGCCAGTTGCTGAAATACAGTCCGTGGAATGCGGCGATGCCGACCTCCACCGGTCGCATCGACATCGAGCGGGTAACGATCAGCGGCCACAGGAAGCTCTTCCATGTTTCCACGAACGAGAACAGCGCAACGGTGGCCAACGCCGGCTTGGCCAGCGGTAGCGCGACCCTCCAGAAAACCTGCCACTCGTTGGCGCCGTCGATGCGCGCGGCATCTTCGAGTTCGCGCGGGATCGAGAGAAAGTACTGCCGCATCAGAAAGATCCCCCAGACGCTGACCAGCTCGGTAATGATCAGGCCCATATAGGTGTCCACCCAGCCCATCGCGTTGACCAGCAAGAACCTGGGAATGAGCAGCACGATCACTGGGACCATCAGGTTGGCTAAGAAGAGAATGAAGACCTTGTCGCGTCCTGGGAACCGTAGGCGTGCGAATGCATATCCGGCCGTGGCCGCTGTGAACAGGTGGCCGAACACGATGAAGAGTGACATCACGGCCGAGTTGACGAAGAAACGTGCGAACGGGGCGGCGGTCAGTGCGTTTGGGTAATTGCTCCAAACCGGGTCGAGGGGGAGAAGTCGCGGCGGGTATTGATAGACGTCGAATTCGTCCATCAAGGACGTGGACACCATCCACAGAAACGGAATGATCATCGAGACGCCGAGGGCGATGGCGAGTCCGTAAGTCAGGGCGTCGCGCAATTCGATACGCCGGGTCGTCCGCGGTCCGGGTAGTCGGCCGGTCATCAGCTTGGCGCCATCTTTCGCCCCAACAGCCTGAACTGGAGTAGCGTGATCAAGAAAATCACAGCGAAGAGCACCCAACTCATCGCTGAGGCGTAGCCCATACGCAGAAATTGCCAGGCGTTCTGGTAGATGTGGTACACGATGACGTCGGTGGCGTGGAGCGGCCCGCCCTCGGTCATCACGTAGACGAACGTGAAGACCTGAAATGAGCCGATGATCGAAGTGACAAGCACGAAGAACGTAGTCGGCTTCAGGAGCGGCACCGTGATCCGCCAGAACCTGCGCCACGCGCTTGCCCCGTCGATCATCGCGGCTTCATAGAATTCGTTGGGGATCGCCTGAAGCCCCGCCAAGAAGATGATCATCTGGAAGCCGATATGTATCCATACTGCCATAAGGATGAGCGCGAGAAGCGCCGTCGACGGGCTGTTGAGCCACGGGAATGGTCCCAGACCTATCAGCCCCAGTCCCCAATTGAAGACGCCGAAGTCGGGGTCGTACATCCACTGCCATACGATGGAGATCGCCACGAAGCTCGTTATGTATGGCAGGAAGAAGATGGCTCTCAGGAGAGCGATGCCCTTGATCGATCGGTTCAGCAACATCGCGACGCCCAGGGCGCAGACCATCGTCGCCGGAACGTAGAGTGAATAGAGGGCTGTATTTTTCGCGGCATTCCAGAAAAGACCATCGCCGGCCAGTTCGATGTAGTGCCGCAGCCCCACGAACGGCTTTGCAGGCTCCAGTAGGTTCCAGCCGTGGAAGCTGAGGTAGAGGGCGAACAGCAGCGGCCCGGCTGAGAACAGTAGCAGCAGTATTAGAGACGGCGAGATGAAAGCCCAAGCCGTCTTCGCTTCGTGCAACTTCGTGTCGCTGCCGGCGGCGAGCACGAGGCTGGCAAAGACGAGCACACCGGCAGCGAGTAGCCCGTAGAGGCCGGCGAGCCAGAAGAGAACCGCCTTCCTCGAGTCCTCCAGTGGTGTGGTCACGAGGATAAGCGATGCGTCGTCGCCGAGAGCCACGGTCCGATAGGCCAACCTTCTGTCGGCCTGGTGGAGTCGGCCGCTCCCCTCTTCTAACTCCTCCAGCGAGAGGGTCGGTATCTCTAGCGTTGACGCCATGATCGAATCGCCCAGCAACACAACAGCATCGGTGCCGCTGAGGCCGGCGAGGTCGCCGACCGCCAGCGTTGTGATGTCTGGGAGGCTTCCTATAGCGCCGGCACTGACTCGCAGCTTGGCGTCGGCTGCCCGCGCAGAGATGCGGGCGTCGGAAATCGCCAACCATGTCGCAGCGAGCGCCGGCGGAACGAGCGCGATCGTGAAAGCGCGGCGCAACCGACGTGGTTGGTGGCGCGCGGAAGTTCCTAGGTCCCAGAGGATTGTCGCGGGCACCAGCACTGCGAGGAACATCGCGACGATAGGCAACCACGGTGGGGCTGGTATGGACGGCGCCTGATCTGTACGCCGTACGGTCACTGCCCCGACGACATCCCAATCGTCAAAGTCTTTGATGGGTGCAGCCGCGATGCTGGCTCCTTCCAGGTTCGTGCTCAGCGGGCGGTCGAACTCGGCAAGCGAGTCGAGCAACGCGACCGGTAGCTCGTGTGGCCAATCGCCTTCTGCAGGCGGGATGCGTGCGTAGTCGTAGTAACGCGCAACATCGTAGCCGGTGGCGTTGAGAAAGCGATCGGCGAAGAGACTGTCTGGAGTCATCAATACGGCGGCGATCGCATTCTGGAGGGGCACGTAGGCGAGCCACAACGAGCGGCCCTCGAATCGGGCCAGGTCGACTACAGCAACCCCCCGGCGCGCCGCGGCTAGCATCGCTTCACCCTGCTCCGGCTCGATGCGGAAGGGCACCGCGGCTGAGTCTACCGGGAAGGTGCCGACCGTGCCGAGGCTGTCGTAGACGGTCAGCCGCTCGATAGCGAGCTCACGGGCGACATCGGCGACCTGAGGACGTGATTCGTGCAACCGGTCCCTCAGTCGCTGTCGTTCGTAGCGCACCAACTCGCTGGCCCGGGCAGCGGCATGCCGGTCCAGCTCCGGTTCGAGAGCCGCTCGGCTGCGCTGCGCGATGCAAGAACCTCCGATGGCGAACGCCATCGCCGGTGCTGCGATCAACAGGAGGTACGCGTTGCGCAGTCTCATTGCGCTTCTAACCGCCCGATCCCGACGAAGCCAGAATCTCGTCGATGCGTTGGGCGATATCGGCCGTGACTTCGGGGATGGGCTCGTTCTGGAATATTACCCGATCGAAGATGTCGGGCATCTGAACCTCGACGTGTGCCCAATCTTCAACGCTCGATCCCCACGACATACGGCCGTGTCGCGCGGCAAAGAGAAAGGCCTCCTCCAGGCCGTACCGGTCGTCGTCCGCTGTCATCTCGTGAACGACACGTAAGGAGGGGATGGCCAATCCGTATGCCGCCCGGCGGCGTTGCGAGTCTTGTGACGACAGATGGGCCGCCAGCTCTACCGCGAGTTTCTTGTGCCGCGTGTTGTGGGGCACGGCCCAACCCGCCGCATAGATCACCGTGACCGGTTCACGATCCTCGAAGCGTGGAAGCGGGGCCACCGCGATGTTGACCTTTCCTTCATCGATGTAACGGCGGATACTGGGTAGCCACCAATGACCGCTCATCACCATCCCGATCCGGCCGGTCAGAAACAGGTTTCTTTCCATCCCCTGCTCTTGTCTTTGAACATCGACGGCGGGTACGACCCGGTGAACGGCGACGAGGTCGGTGAGGAATTTGATTGCGGTCTGCGTCTCAGGACTGTCGAGGTAACCCGAGGCTCGCCGACCATCGGGGCTCAGCACATCTCCGCCCGCAGCCCAAATCCACGGTTGCCAGAGGTAGAACGCGCGGCGAACCAGCGTACCGTAAGTCTCGTTTCGGCCATCGCCGTCGAGGTCGCGAGTCAGTTGCTTGGCAATTCGCTCGAAATCATCCCAGGTCCAGTCGGATTCGGGCAGCGGTACTCCAAGCTGACTAAAGAGATCGACGTTCAGGTACACGACGATGGGGTTGAAGTCTTTAGGGAACGCATATAGTCCGCCGGGGCGACGGAAGATCTCGAGAACTTCAGCGTAGTAAGCGGACGTGTCTACGCCGATTCGATCCAGGTAGTTAGAGACGTTTACCAACATTCCGCGGCTTATGAAGGGTGCAGCCCCGTAGGAGCCGTTGTCCAACAGCGCGACATCGGGTGGTGCCCCTGCTACAATCGAAGTGAGAAGGCGTTCGCGGTAGTTTGCAGAGATCGATTCGTATTCAATGCGGATATCGGGATGCCGTGCGCGGAATTCGTCGAGGATTTCCTGCTCGATCTTTCTCTCCTCGGGGCCCGCCCAAGCCATGACTCGCAGTACGGTCGTGTCGTCTTCCGTTCCCCTGCAGCCATAGGCAAGCCCAAGGGCCGGACTAAGACAAAGCGCCAGAAGCCATCTGCGGTTCAAGGACCGATCCGTTCGCCTGTTTCGTTGAAAAACAAGTGGACCTTCGACGGTGGTATCTCGATGCCGACGTTGTCATCGACGTGCACGTTTGTGTCCGCGGCGGCGCGCAAGATCACTCGCGTTGCACTCTCCGTATCGAGGTGCACGTAGATTTCGCTACCAATGGGCTCGACCACGCGAGCGACCGCCCTGAACGTGGCGCCGTCGTCCGCCAACTGGAGATCCTCAGGGCGCACGCCGAGCGTGACGGGACCGGCCGACGGTGCGTCGCCGCACGGCACGGTCAGGTTGAAATCCCGTCCGCGATACGTGGAAGTCTCATCTGTAACCTCCAGATCGCCCGTAAAGAGATTGATGGAAGGAGATCCGATGAACCCAGCCACGAACAGGTTCTCCGGCTTGCGATAGACCTCGAGAGGTGGGGCGCACTGATGCAGTCGTCCTTCATCCATGACAGCGATGCGCTGCCCCATCGTCATCGCCTCGACCTGGTCGTGGGTGACGTAAATGATGGTAGCGTTCAGTCGCCGGTGGAGTTGGGATAGCTCCGCCCGCATTTCGACCCTGAGGCTGGCGTCGAGGTTGGAGAGTGGCTCGTCGAAAAGGAATGCTAGCGGGTGCCGTACTATGGATCGACCCAGCGCCGTCCGTTGCCGCTGACCGCCGGAAAGCTGGCCGGGTCGTCGGTGTAGCAGATCTCCGATCCCCAATATATCGGCGGCCTTCTGGACACGAGCGTGGATCTCCTGCTTGCCGTGGCCGCGCACCTGGAGACCGAAGGCCATGTTCTCGAACGCGGTCATGTGGGGATAGAGCGCATAGTTCTGAAAGACCATTGCGATGTCTCGATCGCGAGGCGGTACGTCGGTCACGTCGCGGTCGCCGATGAGGATCGAGCCTTTGGTCGGCTGTTCCAGTCCGGCAACGAGTCGTAAGGCCGTCGTCTTGCCTGACCCGGAGGGTCCCACCAGGACTACGAACTCGCCGTCTTCGACCTCCAAGCTCAAGTCGACGACGGCGACGGTGTCATCGAATTCCTTGGTCAGGTGTTGCAGACTGACATGTGCCATGGTTGATCGAGCCGTCCGCTATTCTCCGCCAGCATAGAACTTGTAGATCGTTCGCGCGTTCATCTTGAACCAATCCTCGTATCCTCCCCAGTCCTGATAGGGCGGTAGGTCGATTGCCTCGACGGCTTCGTCTTCGCTCAACCCGGCTTGGACCATCGATTCGATGGCGCGACGCAGGTCGGTCCAATAGCTGATCTGTTCGTACACGTCGGCCTTCGTGCCCGGCTCGCCATGGCCGAAGATCGCGGTGTCGTATTCGAGTCCTTGCAGCCTCTCGAGCGACTCCCACAGGTCGGGGAAGTAGAACCCGGAAAGGCCTCGATACCCCACGCGGTCGTTAGAAACAAAATCGACCGCAAAAATGACTTTCTGGTCAGGCAGAAACGCCACAATCGAGTTGTCGCTATGGTTACGGCCCAGGTACCGCAGTTGAATGATCTTACCGCCGATCCTCAGCGTCATTTGCTCTTTGAAGGTATGGTCCGGTAGAGGTATGTCGGCGCCGGGTTGCGACGCCAGGTGCTCGTGGCACACCTCGTGGGCATAGATCGGTACGTGTGGGGCGAGCTCTGCGGCACCCGTGATGTGGTCGGCGTGGTGATGGCTGTAAACGATTGCTACGATAGGCTCGGAGGTAACCCTGGCGATCTCGTCTCGATAAACACGAGCTGCTTCCACCGAGATCGGATCGAAGGCAACAACGCCTTCGCCGGTCGCGACGAACATGGTGTTGTGCGATTGGTACCGGAACATGTAGATGCCGTCGCCGATTTGTGTAGTCTGGTGTTCGGGCTGCTGTGCCGAGGCCGGACCGGCCAAAAGCGGCAGTGCAAGGAACGAGCACAGCGTAAGAAGGGAGATCGACCGTGCCATCGGGGGCCTCCAGCTGTTACAGGGTTGGGGCGCGAGGTTCTGGTGTGTAGGTACAATAAGGCTGCCTTCTTACCACTGGCAATCGAAAAGGGGCCCCGTAAGTTGGGGGAGATCCCGCCAGCGCAGGACCGTCGTGTATAGGAGAAGACGATCGATGAAGGTTCGCCGGCTAGCCGTTGCAGCCGCTCTCTTTGTGGGAGTGGCAAGTGGAGATCTGGGCTACGCTCAGGAGACGATCAGCTATCTGGTGCGGGTCGACGATCCTGGCAGCCAGCTTCTACACGTCGAGGCTGAGTTGTCCTCCACGGGCGATACGACTTACGTGTCGCTTCCAGCCTGGACGCCGGGCCACTACGAGCTCGAGAACTATACTCGCTACATCCGCTATTTCGAAGCCACGGGAGAGAACGGCGCTGTCCTGCGCTGGGATAAGGCGGACGCTGATACGTGGCGCATCGTATCAGAGGGCACATCGCGAGTCAAAGTCGCGTTCGATTTCTTGGCGGACACACTGAACCTCAGCGGTAGTCTACTGAAGGATGACTTCGGGTTCTTCAACGGGACGAACATCTTCATCTATCCGGAGGGACGTTACGACTTATCGGCACGGGTTCGATTTGATCTGCCAGCGGGCTGGCGAGTCGCCACCGAACTGAAGGACGGGCACGAAACGGGCGTCTATCTGGCCGCTGACTACCACGAGCTGGTGGACAACCCGACCTTTCTGGGTCACTTCGCTATCGACAGCGTGATGGTTGACAATCGCTGGATTCGTCTGGCGGTTTATCCCGCGGGATACGCTGAGATGAGTCGATCTCCGGCTCGAGAGATGGCGCTGGAGGCGTTGGCCAAGATGGCTGAGGTACTGCACGGCCTGTTCGGCGAGCCTCCCTACGATCGCTATACCACGTTTGTCTACCTGGAGGAGAGCCAGCTCACCTTTGCCGGTGGCCTCGAGCACGCGGACTCGCACTTGGACATCATCCCGGCGATCGCGTTCCAGAATCCACGCCTAACCTTCCGGCAGTTCTTCTATCGCCTGCTCGCCCACGAGTACTACCATGCATGGAACGTGAAGCGAATACGGCCGGCGGGGATGTGGCCCTACGCCTACGACGAGCAGCAATACACGCCGCTCTTGTGGGTATCGGAAGGGATCACCGATTACTATGCGCACATCGTGCTGACGCGAGCCGGGCTATGGGGTGAAAACGAGTTCATACTCGGGACGCGAGACTGGATCGTTCAGACCGAGGCGTTGCCGGCACGCGAGGCCGTGGAGGATGCGAGCATCAACACTTGGATCGACCCGCAGTACATCGGCCGCTATATGTACTACGATGCCGGCGCGATCCTCGGCATGATGCTCGACATCAAAATTCGGGATGCCACGGACAATCGGAAGAGCCTCGACGATGTCATGGCGAAGCTATACAGCGAGCACTACCTGGAGAATCGCGGCTTTACCACCGACGACTTCATCGCGTATGTCGGTGAACACATCGGTCTCGAGGCGGCCGAGCAGTTCTATCTCGACTACGTCGACGGCCGTGACCCCTATCCGTACCAGGAGGTGCTGGCACTCGCGGGGCTGACGTTTGAGACCGATACTCTCGTGGATCCGTTTTTCGGTGTTCAGGTGTCATCGACCCGGGACCGGCGGATGGTCGTCCGCCAGGTCGTACCCGGTAGTGCCGCGGCCGCTGCGGGTCTACAGATGAACGATTTCCTGCTACGGGTCGGTGTCATTGAGGTGACCAGTTCGGAGTGGGCCGACGATTTCGCCCAGATGTACGGCGACGTGGTGGGCGACTCGATCACCGTCGCTTACCAGCGAGGAGGCCAGGAGTTCTCGGGCGCGACGACGGTGCGTACTCGGACGACCTACCAGCACCGACTATCTCCAGCTCAGGATGCGTCGGAAGCGCAGCTTGCATTGCGACGCAGCATTCTGAACGGCACCGGCGAACCTCTAGAGAGCGAAGGCGGCCAGTAGGATGTAAAGAACGGCGCCGAGTCCCGCCGCGGTGAGCGCGAGCGGGATCTGTGTATAGACGTGGTCCATCAGGTCCGAGCCTGTCGCCAGCGAAGAGAGTATCGTGGTATCGGAGATCGGCGAGCATTGGTCGCCGAAGACTGCGCCTCCGGTGACGGCACCGAAGCATAGCGTAAGGAAGAACGGATCCTGGCTGACGGAATAGGCCAGCGGCATGGCAACAGGGAAAACGACCGCGTAAGTACCCCAGGAAGTTCCTGTCGAGAAGGCGATCACCATACACAGAACGAGGAACAGCGCCGGCAGGATGACCGGCGTGAGGAATCCCGACGTGACGTCGATGATGTATGAAGCTGTGCCGACCGAATCCGCAACGCTTTTCAGCGTGACTGCCAGAGCCAGGACGACGGCACCGATGGTGACGCCTTTGCAGCCATCGATGAAGGCGCCGATCGCGATCTTCAGCGACATGCCCTTGATCAGCGCGATGGCGAGGCCCACCAAGACGGCGAGCAGAAATGCCTCAGCGATCAACAGCGTCGGCTGGTCCGATTTCAGGATGAAGAACGTGTAAAGGTACGGAACGATTGCGACGCTCAGCAGTGTGCCCATCGGCCCGAAGAAATCGATCAGTCCGCTCCGATAGCCCTCTGCCACTTCCACTACCGTCAGCTCCTTCGAGGTCAGTGGCTGAGAGCCCGGGCGGTCGAGTTGCCCAGTCTCGCGTGCGCGCCGAATCGCGTTGGACATCCTGCGGCCGACGACGATGGGTAGGTTCCCCCAAAGTTTGCCCGGCATGAATGGTAAGACTTCGAGAGAAAACAGCAGAGTGAAGAGCACCGCAAACCAGGCGTAGAAGTTGAAGGGCAACGCCTTGAAAAAGAAGTTGATGCTCTCTGACATCGTGCCCAGGAAGGGGGCGGTGCCGACGACAAGACCGCCGACGTAAATCGGCCATACGTTGAACGGGATGAGCGTGGCGGCAGGAGACGCGGTCGAGTCGACGATATACGACAGCTCTTCGTGGGAGACGCGGTCCTTATCGCATACGGGTCGCACCGTGGTTCCGGTCAGTACAGTGCTGATCGTGCCTCCCTGATGGAAGATGATGCCCATCAGCCAGGCGAAGAACTTGGCCGAGCGTGGTCCCACGACGATCTTGCTGCCCGCCCACTCGGCGAAGCGCAGTGCACCGCCGGTCCGGGTCCAGAGGCCGATCAGGCCGCCCAGCGCCCAAAGGTAGACCAACAGGATCAAGGCGTAGGACTCGCTGCCGATCGACGGGATCAGGTATTCCTGAACGATGTTCAACTTGCCGCTGATCACCCCGCCCAGCGCGATTCCTATGAAGAGCGAACTCACGACTTCCCGGGTGGCAAAGGCGAGGATGATGGCGACGGCTGGCGGCAGGATCGACCAGAAGCCGTAGTGGTCTCCGTATTGTGGGAAGTGCCCGGCCGCGGCCAGCGCCGCGACGAGGAGTAGACCCGATGCGAGTACCGCCAGCCGACGCCTAGTCAACGGCGTCAGTGCTGGCCGGTAGCCAGATCCTCACGGGCACGAAGCCGGTGATGCGAAGCCGATACTCGCCGGCATCGTCCGGAAGCTCGAAGACCAGGCGCACGGACAAAGTGTCCGGCGGACCGGCCTCGGGTATCGCTAGCGTGATCGGGGCCGGCGCTCCCATGATCAGAGTCTCGAGGGCGAACATCTCGGTGACGGTACCGGCGAACGGTTGCGCGTTCCCTAGGCGATCGAGAAACGCCAGTCCTTCCTCTGGATCGAGGTTTAGTGCCTGCAACGAGCCGTCGTCGACGGCCTCGTTCCGAGGCTCGAGGTCGATCGTGATCTCGAGGTACCGGCCAGAGTCGGGTTGCAGTCCCGAATAGTCGGATCGAAACTCGACGTTCGAGACCCGCAGCTGCCACCCACCAGGTCCTGGCACCGATTCGCCCACCCTATAGAAGTCGTATAGGTCGGCGCCGCCGAACTTCAAGTAGCGGTCGAGCCAGCGCAGCTGCCTGAAGAACAGATCCACGAAGCCGCCGGCTGAAGTCGGAGCCTCTGTCTCTGTCGAATAGTCTGCGTACTCTACTGCGCGATTCAGATCGGTCAGCGTGCGGTGTAGTCGTTGAGGACGTGATACCAACGTCCCCGCGTCCCCGTCGAGTATGAGTAACGGCGTTTGTACGCTTCGAGCTTCGTCGATGGGCGAACGCTCACGCTCCAGTATCTCCAGGAATCCGGCCTCAAAAAGGGAGATCTTGGGTCCAAGCGTGTTATGAGCCAAAGGCTCGCCGAACGGTGTTGCGACGTGGTAGTCGAGGATGCCGGCGTCGAACCTCGGCGTTTGCGTCACTGCCCAGCTGGCCAAGAAGGCACCGAACGGAGTCGCGGCGCCACCGAGAACGGCGATCTTGCCGGGATCGGCTAGACCGAGGTCGATCACGTGGTCGATGCCGGCCAGCATATCGATCAGGTCCCCGCCGGCCAGATCCTCCCGGTTCGCCGTGGCGAAGTCCTCGCCGTAGCCGGCGCTCCCGCGGAAGTTCGGGGCTAGTACCGCGTAGCCGTGGGCAGCGAACAGGTGGTGAACCTCTGGCTGGTCGATGACGTTCGTCGCGCGACTGAGCGGGCCTCCGGCAACGCTCACCAGCAGAGGATAGCGGCGGCCTTCCTCGTAATCGACTGGATAAACGAGAACACCCTCGATGTTCAGGCCGTCAGGAGCAACCCACTCGACGACTTCCTGCCTGCCAAGTCTCCAACCCTGCGTTGCGTCGTTCAGCTCTGTCAGCTGCTCGAGGCGTGAGTCGTCGACGCGCCATAGCTCGGCTGCCTCCGATCCCGATTGCCTAATGGCGTAGATCGCGCCGTCGGCGACGTGGAAAGGCCCGAAGTTATAATCACCGCGCGTGACGGCTTGAACCGCTCCGTCCTCTCGAGCTGCAAATATCTGCGTGTGGGTACCGATCGCTGCGGTGAAGAGGAGCCCGCCGTCGGCTGGCCACACATGGTCGACGACCGTTCTGTCGAACGAGTCGGTAAGGTTGTTTGCTGTGCCACCGGCGGCGGGGACAGCAAAGAGCTCGACCTGTGAATACGGATAGCGTGGGTTCAGCGGTGCTCGGAAGGCGACGGTGAGTCCGTCGGGTGACCAGACGGGCGATACTTCGGAGCCGGGCCGGTTCGTAAGTTCGCGCGAGCGCTGCGATTCCAGGTCGAGTATTCTCAAGTTGTAGTTGAGGTAGTCATCGATTTGGCCGGTGCCGTTCGTGCTGAACACGATCGACCCTCCGTCCGGACTGACGGCCAATTCGCGGATACCCGAGTCGCCGCCCCAGATGTATTCGGCTGACCCTTGAGGCGCCTGCACCCTCCAGAACTCTCGTTCGCCACTGGTCCCGTTTGTTGTGAGCGCGTAGATGGAGCCGTCCGGCCCCCAATCGAAATCGACAACGCCAGTGGGGAAATCGCCGAGCCGAGTCGGCTCACTCCCCGACCGGAACGCGTACAACCAGAGCTGTGGTGTGCTATCGGGCGCGGTCGCTCGTCCAGTCGACAGAAATGCGACGTAGTCGGTGGCCTGCGACATACGCGGGCTGGAGACGTGGCCGAAGCCGGGCGTTATGTGTCTCGTCCCGCGCCCGGATTCCCACAGGTATAGGGTCGTGCGGAACTCTCCTGTAGCGCGATACAGCTCTGCCACGGTAAAGGCCGTACGCGTGCCACTGGGCGATACGCGGACTTCCATGGGGCGTCTGAGGTCGAGGTACTCTTCGACGGTGACTGGCTGGGTCGCGTTTTGGGGGCTTTGGACCGCGAGAATGGCAGCTAGGACGGGGGCGATCATCGAGTCTACTATTGGCCGCTAGTGGCAGCCTCGTCGGCTGCCCTCTCCTTGAGTCCGGATACCAGCTGGTCCGCCGTAATCAACCATGCGGTGGCCACGAGTGCCCAGATGATGAACGCGACGAACCCACCCAGTATCGCGTTGCGCCAGGTGAACACGCGTCGTACACCTTGAGCTTCGAGCTGGAGACTCAAAGCATCGGGATCCGACAAATCCTCGGTATCGACTCTAAGGGTGGGGTCTGAGCGACCCACCTTGGGGATCCCTTCTTGGACGGCGGCGGTAATCAGAACGATAGGGAGACCAACGATTAGCAGAACCGCGGCGAACGTGGTAAACCAGGCCGGCAATTCACGTCTCTCAGCGATTTGCAGGCTCACCATGAAAGCGAACCCAGAGAACGTGCTATAGATGAGGAGTGCCTGCCAGAGCCAGCGCCTATGGACCTCTTGGAGGAATCGCTTCATGCGGTCCACCAACTACCTCCGCAGTCGTAGTCGGGCGCCCAGAGCAACGAAGACTTCGTACGGTCGAGATGCGTCATAATGGGCCCATCCAAGCGTCGGATCAACCTGAGCGGGCCGTTCACGGCGCCAGTGACGACTCGTAGCTGACGATGAATTCCAAGAACTTCGAAACCTCGACCATGTTTCTTCCGACGAAGCGGATGCTATGAGAGTCGGTACGCTCGACGATCGATAGGTAGGCGAGCATTTCCGATGGTCGGTAGTTCTTAAAGCGGACGTCAAGCGTGATGGGCGTCTCGAGTTCGTAGGGCTCGAAGTCGTCAAGTCGTTGAAGCGCCGCTGTCACCTTCTCACGAATCAGTTCGAACGCGACCTCGGGCATTAGTGTCTTGGCCGAGTGGAAGCTGATCGCTTCCTTGACCACGGCGCCTTCGATGTCGCCCAGGAGGGTGCGCGTTTCCTCGATGATGACATCGTCACCGGAAATCATGATCACGGGCACTCCGAAGTGACCGGCGATGGCGGCATTGATGCCAGCTTCGGGTACGGAAACGCCGTTCAGGCGAATGTCGGCGAGTCGAGCGCTAGAGATTGTGTGGGCACGGACGCCGGCCGGATTTGTCGTGCTCGCGTGGTAGCCAATGAATACCGCGGCGTCAAACGATGCGTCGATGCCCTCCATCATCATCAGCGGCCGCGGCCAGGACCGAATCAGAACCACGTCTCGCGGGAGTTTCTCAAGCAAAAGATTCTCGCCGTTGCCGTGGGAATCGCTGATGACGATCTCGGTGGCGCCAGCCGCGAGAGCGCCCTCGATCGCCGCGTTGACCTCGGCGGTCATGAGTTCGCGGGCCCGTGTGTACTCGAACCCGGACGGCCCCAATTGGTCCCCTGTGACCACCCCAACCACGCCTTCCATATCGGCGGAGATGTAGACCTTGAGGCCCTCTTGCCCGGAGAGGGAGCTGACGACAAAGGGCAGGAGTAGGGGGATGAGGTACAGCGCTCGTCGCTTCATGAGAGATCCTCGCAAGTTCCGTGGCCTCGCTGGATTCCAAGTGTGATCGAAGCTTGGGACGGACCAAGCGCCGGGTCAACCGGGACGAATCGGTGGCCTACCTGGTCGAGGGGAAGACGATTCGCCACCCGCTAGTCGCGGAGGATCACTAGAACACGAGCCCCGTCAGCTTCACCTGCGTAGCCAACGACTCCATAAGCTCGAGACCATACTCCCGGGACAGATCGATCGAGCGGGCCTCGTGCCAATCGTACGGATTGCCAGCTGTCTCGATCGCGACAGTCCCGAGGCCGAGGCGGCGTTGAAAGGGTGTCTGCTTCAGGTGAAGCGCCTGAATCTTGGGTACTGGCACGATGTAGGTGCGCTGGGTCCAGAGCCCCTCGCGAGTCAAGACATAGGAACTCGAACGAGCGTGACCCAGGTGGCGGTAGTGGGCCGCGGCCAAGAACCAGGCGGGGATCAGCGCGAGTAGCAGCAGCAGGAATCGTGGATCGAGGAGTGCTACCGCCAGTCCAGTCACCGGCACTACAACCAGCGCCCGGCGAATAAAGAAGCGGCGCCGTGCTCTAGGATGCGACGGCCGCCACTCTACTCCCTCCCAGTCGAAGTCTGGGAATACCGCCGATAAGTAGCTACCGATGTCACCGGTCCGCGTGATGGGTGTGAGCGTCTCAACCCGCTCATCCGCTTTTACGCCCGGTCCGTATCCCGCCGTCTGCACTCTCAGCGATGCCAAACCCAGCCAGCGCCGCAGGATGGGTCGCTCGATCTGCACGTTCTGCACGCGCTTGCGGCGAAACCCTTTCTCGCGCCGTGTAAAGAGCCCATAGGCGACCCGCAGTTCTCCATCGGATCCCGCCAAATTGAAGTCGAAATAGCGCACGACGCTGCCAACGATGGATAAGCCCCAGCCGGCCAGTCCGAAAAACAGAACCAGTGCGCCGGCCCCGATGACAAAGGCGACCGTGTCGTGCTGCGCGGTCTGGATCAAGCTCTCAGCCGCCGTCTCGGGTGCCATGTACTCCGGGGGTATGAATCGCGCGAGCAGCCAGTCGGTAGGCATGAAATCGAGGAAATAGTCACCCCCCAACAGCGCGGCCACCAACAAACCCGCCCGGTTGGATGTCGCGCCTGCGATCACCAGATTGAGCACGGACACGCGGCGTACCACAGCGACCGACGGCGTCGCCTGGACCCCAGCCCCGTCGTCGATCATCGTGGCGTCGGCGTCCGCGCCCTCGCCCGCGTCCGCGGAGAACAGTGAAGCCGATCGCCCTGGCACTGCCATCAGGACTTCTCTCAACCGCTCACCCTCACGCCGACTTACAACTTGCAGCAAGGCCTCGGTTCCTTGGCCGCCGGCTGTCTCCACTCGGGCCGTGACGACACTGAGCATCTGCTGGATCAGTCCTGCGCGCAGGTCGATGTTCTGGATGCGCGAGCGCGGAATGATGCGCCTCTGGCGGAACAAGACTCCGTGATGGATGATGATGCTGTCGTCCGTGACTTTGTAGCGATAGCGCAGGTATCCAGTGGTGATCCAAGCTGCGATGAGTGCAATGGCCAATACGAGTATCGGAACGGTCGGACCACCGAACTGCGCAGCCAGTGCTCCGATGACGAAGGCATAGAGCAACTGGACCGACCGAAGTACTGGCGTGACGGGATGGAGTCGGAGCCAACCGTCCTGCATATCAGACGCGCTCATCAAGCTCCTCGAGCCGGGCGAGCTCTTCGCGTAACGCTTCGGCGTCCTCTGAGGCCAGCCCGGGAATCTCCGCGTCGGCACCACGTGTGCCGGCCGTGTAGATGATCAACGAGCTGAGTCCAAACCAGCGCTGCATCGGAGAGGTCCGTGTGTCAACATGCTGCACCCGCACACGCGGGATCACCGAGCGCGAGCGCCAGACCACGCCCCTCTGGATCAACACTCGGTCAGGCTGTACCTGCCACCGCCAGAAGCGGTAGTGAAGCGGGGGCCAGGCGAACGAAAGAGCGAGGATGAGGAAAGCCACAAGCCCGGAAAGCAAACCTGGTGTTACGAAGCTAGCTCCCCAACGTGCCAGCACCCAGTACTCGATGGCTGCGACCACGGTGGTAGCAATCGCGGCAGTGATCAGGCCGGTAATCCGCCAGACGACGATGACGCGAGGGTCGAGAGTGTTCACGTTCTGTGAGTAGTCAGTTGTTCAATGAGTCCAGCCATTCGCGGGCGACGATTGCAATGTCGCGGTGCTCCACATCGACAAGGTAGTTGAGTCTACGCATTTCGTCATCGGAGATCCTTCCTGCCAGTTCGGCGAGGGCTGCGGCGATCTCGGGATGTTGAGCGATCGTCTCATCGCGCATGACAGGCGCGGCTTGGTACGGTGGGAAGTAGGACTTGTCGTCTTCTAGATGAAACAGCTCGAGGGCTTCGATCAGGCCATCGGTGGAATTGCCGGCGATCAGGTCCACGTCACCCCCGGCGAGCGCTCGATAGGTCAGGCCGAGATCCATGGTTCTCGGTGTCTCGGCGAAAGCCAGACCGTAGGTATCAGCCAAGCCGGGGAATCCGTCTTCGCGTTCCATGAATTCGTAGCCGAAGCCGGCGCGCCAACCGGGCGTGTGCTCGGCGATTTGCGAAATCGTCTCGACGCCGAGCTCGCTGGCATCCGCGGCCCGAATCAGGATCGCGAACGTGTTGTCGAAACCGAGCGGCTGTCCCCACGTTAAGCCGTATCGGGCCGCGTACTCGTCGGCCACTTTTCGATAGACTGCTGTCGGATCCTGCATCGGCGGCTGCTCGAGGATCGCCGCTAACGCCGTACCCGTGTACTCGACGTATATGTCGATCTCGCCCGATGTGATGGCGGGATGGCATACGAACGTGCCGCCCATAAAGAACCGCCGATCCACATTAAGTCCGGTCCGCCGCTCGATCTGCTGCGCGACCAGTTCGGCGAGTATCGTCTGTTCGGTGAAGTTCTTGGATCCGACAACGACTCGGTCACCACCCAGCATGTTGCATCCGAGGAGTGCAATGGAGGCGACGAGGATCAAAGAGCGGCGTCGGCTCATAGAGCTCTAACCTCGGCCAATCGCGCCGTTGGGGGCGCGAAGCGGCGCTCGAGGCGTCCCAGGGCGAAATCGGCCGCCAGCGCGATCAGGGCCGCCGGCAAAGCGCCAGCCAGTATGAGCGTGTTGTCCACCATGGCTACGCCGCGAAAGATGAAGACGCCGAGCCCACCGGCACCGATCGCCGCGGCGATCGTCGCCACGCCGACGCCGATTACCGCTGCCACGCGTATACCTGCCAGTATCACTCCGAAGGAAAGAGGCATCTCGACCATGAAGAGCAGCTGACGATCGGTCATGCCCATGCCGCGGCCCGCTTCGCGTACCGCAGGGTCGACCCCCTGGATACCTGCGTAGGTGTTCCGAATGATCGGGAGTAGCGCGTAGAGCACGAGTGCGACGATCGCCGTTCGGGCGCCGATTCCTCCGATGAAAGGCATCGGGATCAGCAGGCCGAAGAGTGCGAGACTTGGAATCGTCTGGAAAATATTCGCGAGCCCGAGCACCGGCGGGCTGATGCGGGGTCGGCGCGTAAGCAATATGCCCAGGGGTACGCCTATCAAGATTGCTATCCCGGTGGAGATACCCACCAGGATCAGGTGTTCGAACGTCAACGTGAGAAACTCCGCTCGGTTGCGTGCCAGGTATTCGATGAGGCTCATGGAGTCTCTCCCGCTTCTTCGAGGCCTGCAACGAAAGCCCGGGCCTCGGGATGGTCGGTGTGCAGGAACTCGTTCGGCGTGCCGAGAAAGGCCAACGCCCCCTCCTGAAACAGCGCGATGCGCGAGGCCAGAAGGAGCCCTTCGCGGACATCGTGCGTTACGAAGACCATCGTCTTGGACAAACGCTCCTGCAACTGTTTGAGTTCACGTTGCAGTTCAAGCCGTGTGAGCGGGTCTAGAGCGCCAAACGGTTCGTCGAGCAGAAGTAGCGGTGGGTCGGCTGCTAGCGCTCGAGCGACGCCGACGCGCTGGCGCTGGCCGCCGGATAGCTCGGATGGAAAGCGGTTTTCGAAAAGCCTGGGTTCCAGGCCTACCAGTTCGAGGAGCTCGCAGGCCCGCTCGTGCTTTCTTTCTTCGGCCCACCCCTCCAGCGTCGGTACGAGGCCGATGTTCTTTGCCACCGTGAAGTGGGGGAAGAGGCCGACTTCCTGGATGACGTACCCGATACGACGCCGAAGGGCCGTTGCGTCCCATTCCAGGGTTGACCTACCCTGGACCATGACCCGGCCGTCGCTGGGGACCAGCAGGCGATTGATCAGTTTCAGCGTCGTCGTCTTGCCGGAACCGCTGCGGCCCAGCAGAACGAGGATCTCCGAGTCGTGAACCTCGAGGGTCAGGTTTGCCACGATGGGATGTTCGTCGCTCAGACGTAGGCTTACGTTCTGGAACTCGACGACGGCGGGCTGGTTCTGACTCACGAGGTCACATGTAGGGGACGCCGGGATAAGCGTCAACTGTTGGCGGAATACTCGTTGGGCTAGTGTGTCCGCAGTGTATCGTTCTTGGCGTGATAGAAAGGCCGCGGGCGCGGGGCGAGGGCGCGGACGTGGCGTCGACGACGACGGGTGGGTGGCGAATAGTCAGTGGAGTGAGAGCGCGATGGGGATACCAATGTACTCTGCGGAGGTCCCGAGCCTATCCACGGCACAGATGATCGAGGTGGATCGGCTGATGATTGAGGAGTACGGGATAGAGCTTGTCCAGATGATGGAGAATGCGGGCCGCAACCTGGCTCACCTGGCGCGGGATCGTTTCCTGGGCGGCGGTGTGTCGGGAAAGAGAATCACCGTGGCGGCGGGAAGCGGCGGTAACGGAGGCGGTGCCCTGGTGTGCGCTCGTCGTCTGGCGAATTGGGGTGCGGATGTCTGGATAGCGCTGACTCGTCCGGCCAAGGCGTATACCGGAGTGCCGGCCCGTCAGCTAGACATCTTGGAACGCATGGGCGTTCCGGTAGCGCAGGCGGAGGAGATCAGCGCGATCGATGCCGGGGACAAAGTGGATCTCATCGTCGATGGGATAATCGGTTATAGCGTCTCAGGTGCACCGCGCGGTAACGCAGCGCGACTGATCGGTTGGGTGAATGGACAACGCGCCCCGATACTGTCGCTCGATACGCCTTCGGGTCTGGACACGACCAGCGGGTCGGCGCTCGACCCGACGGTTCGGGCAACTGCGACTATGACGTTAGCGCTGCCCAAGAGCGGCCTGCTGTCGTCGGGAGCTGAATCCTTCGTCGGCGAGCTGTATCTGGCGGATATCAGTGTTCCGCCTTCGCTCTATGCCGAACCGAGCGTAGGGATTGGCGTCGGCCTGTTATTCGCCGAGAACGACATCATCCGCCTGGCCTAGGCGGGCTGGATGGAGCCTCGGGAGGGTCAGCTCACTGGTTGGATGACGTGGCGGACCGGATGTGGCGGGCTTGGGGTGTTCGAGCGGCTCAGATTGTCCGCTCGATCCACTCCAGGACCTTAACGATTACGCGAAGAACTGGCTTAAGTAGCCTCAGCATTGGTGTTCCCTCCTGCTTCCCACTCTTACGAGAGGAAGGCTGCCCCGGTTTCGCCCCTAGCGGGAACCCCCGGATGGCGGCCAATCCGGGATCTGGGAGCCATCCTTCTGCAGCTGCTCGAGCAGCTTGTAGTCCTGTTCGTCGACCCGCATGGGAACTATGGCGATGCGGTTAGCCCGGTAGGAATGCGTGTCGGCCCCGTCGGGTGTTTCAGCCTCCTGCCTGGAGATCGAGAAGGCCCACAACTCCCGATTCGCCTGGCTCGCCGTTTCCTCGCTGGGCCGGAAGCCCAGTTTCCAGGTTCTCGGGCCACGGATCGCCACGTCCACGCCTTCGATCTCCGTGGCGGGGACCCGGGGGATACTGACGGTCAGATATTGACGCGATTCTAGCTGGCGGATCACGGGGCTACTGGCAAGCTGAGCGACCCAGGCGGCCAGCGCCGCGAGGGTCTCGGGCTCACCGTTGTGTCCCGATACGGCCATCGCCCGTACACCCAACAGCGCAGCGATACGAGCGGCGCCGATCGTGCCGGAAAGATAAGCATCGTCGGTGAGGTTCGGTCCGCTGTTGATGCCCGAGATCACCAGATCGGGCGGGTTCTCCGCGAGCAGCGCGGTGAGTCCGAAAGTGACGGCGTCGGCAGGGTAGCCATCGACGGCGTATGCCGTAACCCCTTCGCCCAGGTCTCGCTTCTGCACCTCGAGCTCTCCGCGCGAGATCGCCGATAGATAGCTGGCGCTGCCGCTGCGGTTTCCCATGGGTGCAACGACGTACGTCTCGGCCACAGGAGCGAACACGCGCGCGAGAGCGAGCAGCCCCGGGTCATCGATGCCGTCGTCATTGGTGATGAGGACCCTTCTGGGCCAGTCCTGCCCTTGGGCCGGCAACGGGAGGGCCATACCCACCAAAAGGATCGGCAACATCGCGGTGAGACTTGGGTGCCACATTCAACTCCGCCTTTCGTTTGCTGCTGAAGATAGTACTGCTTGCAACCCGTGACCTCCGCCGCTAACTAGTGGATATGGCTGAAATCACTGCCAGCACGCTCGGCCTCATCGGGAACACACCGCTGGTCGCGCTTTCCAGAATCCACCCGACGCCCGGGACGATCCTCGCGAAGGCCGAATTCGTACAGCCCGGTGGAAGCGTTAAGGATCGCGCAGCGCTTCGCATCATACAAGACGCCCGAGAATCGGGACAGCTGACACCGGGCCAGCCGGTCGTAGAAATGACCAGCGGTAATATGGGAGCGGGGCTTGCCGTTGTCTGTAGCGTACTCGGGCATCCGTTGATCGTCACGATGTCAGAGGGCAACAGCCCGGCGCGGGCTCGCATGATGGAGGCGATGGGTGCGGAAGTCGTTCTCGTTCCGCAGGTCGACGGTTGCCCCAACCAAGTGACCGGCGCGGACATCGCCGTGGCCACGGAACGGGCGGTCCAATTGGCCGAGCAGCGCGGTGCCTTCTACGTCGACCAGTTCAACAACCCTGCTTGCGTTCTCGCCCATGAGGAAGGTACCGGTCCTGAGATTTGGGAGGCCACAGGCGGTGGTCTGAATGCCTTTGTCTCGACCGTCGGGACGGGTGGGACGTTCATCGGGACCGGCCGATTTCTCAAGCGACACAAACCGGATATTCACTGCGCGGCTGTCGAACCACAGGGGGCCGAAGTGTTGTCCGGGAAGCAAGTCACGAAAGAGTGTCACCTGCTTCAAGGAACGGGCTACGCCATCGTTCCACCGCAGTGGGATGTGGATCTGGTCGACGAATTCCTGGCCGTGTCTGACGAAGACGCCGCTGCCTACCGTCGGCTGCTCGCTGAGAAAGAAGGTCTACACGTCGGCTACTCGGCGGCAGCGAACGTGTGCGCCGCGGTGAAGTTGATCGATAGCGGGCAAGTCGGCGAATCACCGACGGTTGCGACAATCCTCTGCGATACCGGCCTCAAATATTAGGGTTCCCTCGAGCCTGATGTGTCTCTACTTGGGCGAGCCGGCGGTCCCTGAGGTGATGCTGATCTCATCAAACCAGGCCGTTGCCTTCCGCTTGGTGTTATCGGTATCGACCATTACCGCTATCGCTGTGATTACTCGCGGTTCCCGACCGAAGGCACGCAGGTAGTCGCCAACGAAGTCTCTTGCCTCGACGACCCACTCGCCGGCGCGCATTTCTCCGCTTTGCAGGACGATCGTGGTGACGTTGGAATGATACGGATTAGGATACGCGGCACCGACCGGCTCGGCCGCAGCCCATACGTAGCAGATTGCCCGGGCCTTCCTGCTGAACGGCTGATCATCGAAGATGACGAAAAATCGCGCGGCGTAGTCGTCGCCCTTCTTCTCACGCTCGCGCGTGTTCCCATCCAGAGTCCCCGCAACCTTCCAGCGCCAGGTGACGACGTGGTCGATCCTCGGGTCTACGTTCAGCCCGTACCAAAGGGCGGCGGCGGACTCGTCGCTGTCGGCCCTCAAGAATGAGTTCTCACCCTCGCTCGCGACCGTAAACCGCGTCGCCCTATCGGCCAACTTGATGTCGACCCAACGCTCTACCACCCCGTTCTCGAAGTCGAGGCGAATGCTCTGAGTGGACTGCTGCGCGAGCGTAGAGCCGTTGCCGATGTGGAGGGAGACGGCGGCCAAGAAGACGGCAAAGGTCGAAGACGTGGGCGTCATGTTCATGCCGGGAAAACAGGGTGCTCCCCTCACCGGTTCCGCGGGTGACGCGGAGGCCGTGCCCATCGGCACACTGGGTCAGGCGAATTCCAGGAACTCGATTGGGGCGCCGTCGTACACGATGAAAGCGAGGCGAACACCTTCCGACGGCGAATTGGGCTCGATGAGGATCTCGTGCCCGCTAATGGCGGCTTCCAGATCGTCGACCTCGAACGCCACGTGTGGGACGGTCTTCACGAGGTTGGGTAAGGGACAGTCGGGTTCGAATCGCATCCACTCGACGCCGAACGGACTCGCCTCGAAGCCCGAGACGTACATCCTGAAGTCCTCGAGATACTCTTCGTCGGGTCGTATCTGGTCGGTGGGTATGCCGATGTGGTGGTATCTCTCTTTCATCATCCCCTGAAGTTGCGAGCAGGTGTTTGGAAGGTGCGAGTAAACGAGTAATAGAGCGATCGAGGCCTCGAGTTGAAAGTGTGGCGGAGGGTCGAGGCGATACCAGGGCCGCTGATGTCATTGTTTATCGGTAAGAGATTACTGATTGACAATAAGACTTTATTGTTTTACAATAAGATTGAGGGCCTCGTGTCGTCTCGTGCCTGGAGGAAATCATGAAAGCGATGGGCCGTGCGTCCCTATCGTCTTTGCTGAAGTTCACGCTGGATGTTGCTTGGTACGCGACCATTGGGCTGGCGATCGTGGTGGCTGTGGACGTCTTGGGCGGGGTAGTCGGGGCGTCTGCGGGGCGGCTGGACGTGGAGGTTCGACTCGAGCTCGATCCGGGAAGCTATCGGGTGGCGTCTGAGGCGTACGGTGTCGAGCATGCGTTCATCAGTGATGCCGTTGGGAAGCTTGTCTTTGGCAGTACCAATGTAGCGTTGCTTCTAGTCTACTTCGGACTGCTCATCGTTTGGTTCGGGGCGGCCCTGGTGATCATCTACGAGCTTCGTCAGGTCCTTCGAACGTTGGTGGCTGGCGAGCCGTTTGTCCGGGCGAATGCATCGCGGATCCACCTGATCGGGTTGGTGATCATCTTCATGGAAATCGCAAAGGTGGTCATCCTAACGCTGTTCTCGGTGTTTCTTAGGGACAACTTCTTGGTAGAGGGCCTAGTATTGGGTGTTGCGCCTCGACCGGATCTTGGCGTGATCCTCGTGGGCTTGGTCGTGCTGGTGATCGCGGCAGTCTTCCGGCAGGGCGCCGGGCTGCGGGAAGACCAAGAGCTCACGGTCTAGGGTGACAAGGATGGCGATCATCGTGCATCTGGATCGGCTCTTGGTGGAGCGCAAGCTGACGTTGACGGACGTAGCGGACCGTGTAGGAAACACGCTCTCCAACATGTCGATCCTGAAGACGAACAAGGCGCGTGCGGTCCGGTTCTCTACGCTGGAGGCGTTGTGCAAAGAACTCGACTGCCAGCCGGGGGATCTTCTGGAGTATGTGCCTGACGGGCCACTAGATGTGGAGTGATTTAGGGAGGTGAGGGAAACTGAGTAATAGAGCAATCGAGCGATTGAGCCACGGGGTGGAACTGACCCTGACACCCCAACTCAATTACTCGATTGCTCTATTACTCTATTACTTCTTTTGACCACTGCCACTAACAACATCAAGGGCGAAACAGCTCGGTCCTTGCCTCGTACTTACGCGCCGAAAGCCCAATCAGCCTGATGAACAGCCGTTTGAAGCCTCTTCCCAAGGCTCGGGCCAGCCCGCTTCCCGAGCTGGCTTCCTGGTCGAGGACCTCACCGCGCAGCCAGTGCTCGAGTTCGTCGAGGTCTCCCAACGACAGGGCCTCGATCTGGAGGCGCGCGTCGTAGTAGTACTGCCCCGAGTTGGGTGGCGGCCCCTCGATTGGTGATAGGTATACCCGTTCCAAAGCCAGGCCAGCCGCGGCTAGCGTGGCGAACCACTCGGGTCGGTCGGGGTCCCAGGAGCGCGTGAGGCTGAACTCGCCGGATAGCGGCTCTTGATAGAGTATCAGCGACCATGCTGTCCGCTGCTCCAGTCCGTCGGCGATGAACTTGTTGTTCCACAGTTCCAGCTGGAAGTGGAAGCGAAGAGGTAGGCCCGAAAGCAGAGGGCGTACCAGCCCCGAGTCGGCGAGCAAATCCGTGGGCTGTAGGGTTGCGCGCCAACCATTCTCTGAATTGCCGGGTGAAATGGACAGATGGGGCTCTTGGGCCGCCGCCGGTACGGCTGCGGCCGTGATCGCGACCAAGGTGCCCGCGATCAGTACCTGGCGGTAAGACGTACGATGAAGTTTAATCCGCCCGATCCGACCAATGGGTAGGCCAGGTAGAATCCCAGGCCGCCGAGACTCAGGCCCGCACCGATGTCGGTTACCCAGTTCTCGCTTCGTGTGAGGTGGTCCCAGTAATTCTCGTCTGTATCCCACGCCGCGCCCGCATCGAAGAGCAGGATGAAGGCGGGATCGAACTCGATGCTGAAGATGTCGCCTTTGAATTGGCTGGGATCGTCCTGATCCAAGTGCCAGTTGAAGCTCAAGTCAGTTCTGTATTCAGCCTGGAAGACCGTGAAGCGTTGGCACCCGTAGCCCGGTATTTCTCCGAACGTCGGTTGCCCATGTGCGCCGCAGTCGAATTGGAACATCTTGTAGCCCGGTAGCGAGCCGGCGCCGCCGATGGCGTGCTCCCGCTGCGCTGGGAGTTCACTGCTGCCCAATCGACCTCCGCCCACCAGCCGCAGCGCCACGGCCGAGTTGCGGCTGACACGTAGCCAGCGTCTGAGATCGAGCCAGAGTCGGGTGTAGTCGGGCTTCTGACCGCTCAATTCGCCACCCACCGCCTGTTCGATCGTGAGCGTGTTGAACCAACCCGACGACGGCATCTTGCGGGCGTTGCGTGTGTCTATTCCAAGCGTCAGGAGCAGCGTCTGCAGCTTGCCCTGATCGATGGCAGCGTTTGGTCGGAGCTCCTGATCCTTGTTGAAGAAGATCGTCCAGACGTTGTTCGTCTCGCGGGTTTCTTGCTTTTCGTCGAGATACAAAAGCGAGCCGAACAGACCGCCATCGGTTCGCCAACCAAGTAGCGCGTACCAACCGATGCGACTGTAGTAATCACGCCAATCTTTGCGGGCCAAGAACAGGGTGAGCGAGTTCTCGAGATTGGTGAGCTTCCAACGCTCGAGGGGGTCGATGACGTTCTGAATTCCGCCCTCGAGCCAGACTTCCTTGTGACCGAACAGCCACTGTCGCGCCCTAACCTTGTATCCGAGGTGGCTTTCATCCGGGTTGAAGCCGGCCTGCGTTCGATAGATGAGGAAAGCATCGAAGCGAAGCGGATTTCGCCCCCCGGTGGTGATGCGGGGCCCAATGGCGATGGGCAGCGCCTCGATTCGGTTATAGGCGTAAGCCGAGATGAATATCTCGCTCGAGCCCTGCGACCAACTGGGTAAGGCGATCGACGCACCGGTGGGCACCGCACCCTCTGGCGGTTGCGAGCCCAGGTACTCGATGCCTTCCTCGGTCCGGCGGTAGCGAAAGACCGCCGTGTAGGTCGTGACAATGCCGTCGACTTCCCCCTGGTCGGCTCCAAGGACGATGCCACCGACGACAATCAGGTCGCCGATGATACGGGAGCCTTCCTCCAGCGTGATGTCCCCGTTCAGCACCACCAGATCACCGTCGAGTATGCCCGCGAGTTCGACGGGTCCGCTCAGCACGGCAACGTCTCCGGTGATTCGTTGTCCCGCCGGTATTCGGGTGCGACCCGAAAACCGAATCGTGCTTGCGCGGTTGTAGAACGCGACGAGCTCGTCAGCGACCCGCTGCGGTAACTCCTCTCCGGGCGGAAGCGGTGCGACCACCCCGACGGCAACGGTATCCTGAGCCCTGAGCGGTGACTGGACGCTGAGGAGAAGGACGGCGGCGATAAGAGATTTGTAAGCGCCTTTCATATAGTCCTCCAGACTATCAAACTGCGACACTTACCAGTCGGGAGGCAAACCCGGGACCGAAAGTGACTGTCTGGAAAGGCCTGTAACTAGGCGCTTTGGAATAGAAGAGGCAGTGCTTGTCGTGTCAGTTGGAGACGGGAAGCGTGCTTCAACCGCACAAGAAACTAGGCGTCGCTCGGCTCGTCTCCGTCGCGTTCGCGGTGGATTCCCAGGCGCTTCATGCGTCGGTAAAGGTTGGGTCGATCGGTGCTCAGCCGGCGAGCGGCCTCGGCGATGTTGCCGTTACCGGCATCGAGGGCGGACTGAATGAGTTGACGCTCGTAACCTTCGAGCATCTCCGATAACGGTCCCGCCTCGACGGAAGGGGTGGGTCCGTGCGCTCGGATACGAGGAAGCACGGAGCCGACTTCATCCGCACCGACCGGACGCTCCGGATAGAGGATCATTAGCCGCTCGATAGCGTTAGCGAGTTCGCGTATGTTGCCAGGCCAGTCGTGGTCGGAGAGCGCCTTCATAGCGGCGTCGGTGAAGTTGGGCGCCTTCAAGCCGTGACGTGTCCGATATAGTCTGACGAAGTGTGCGACGAGCAAGGGAACGTCGGTTCGGCGGTCGCGTAGCGGCGGAATCTGGATCGGCATGACGTGCAGACGGAAGAACAGATCTTCGCGGAAACGACCTTCCTGGACTTCCGTTTGTAGGTCGTGGTTCGTTGCAGCGACGATGCGCACGTCGACCGGAATGAGCGCACTGCCGCCGACCCGTTCGATCTCGCCGGCCTCGATGGCACGCAGCAGCTTAGCCTGAGCCTCTGGACTGAGATCGCCGACCTCGTCGAGGAATAGGGTTCCGCCATGGGCGAGTTCGAACTTGCCGCGACGCTGTTTGGTGGCACCGGTGAACGAGCCTCGCTCGTGGCCAAACATCTCGCTTTCGATTAGGTCTCGGGGAATCGCTGCACAGTTGATGCGCACGAACGGGCCACGGCGTCGCTCCGACAGTCCATGTATCGCGGCGGCCACCAGTTCCTTGCCAGTGCCGCTCTCGCCTGTCACCAATACCCGCGAGTCCGTCGACGCGACGCGCTGGATCAGTGCCTTCACATCTTCGAGGGCCGGACTTCTCCCGACCAGCTCTTGACCCGGCTCCAGTTCCTGGCGGAGTGTGCGGTTGAGGTCCCGTTGACGTGCCAACTCGAGGGCAGAACTCAACGTGATGAGAACGGCCTCGGGCGTTAGCGGTTTCTCGAGAAACTGGAACGCGCCGAGCCGCGTCGCTTTCACGGCGTCGCCCAGTGTGGCTTGGCCGCTCATCATGACGACGGGTACCTCGGGCCAACCGCTGTGAATCTTCTCCAGGATTTCTAGCCCGTTGGCGCCGGGCAGAGCCAGGTCGAGCATTACGGCGTCGGGCTCCTGAGCGGCCATCCGATCGAGTCCCGCTTCGCCCGATTCAGCCTCGTCCGTAGTGAAGCCCTCGGCCTTCAGCAGGCTGGCGATCATCCGGCGGATATTGCCTTCGTCGTCGATGATGAGGATTCGCATACTAGAGTGCGCCTGCGAAATATAGTTCGAGCCAAACGTCGTCCGCCTTCGGGAATACCAAGTCGGTGCGGAAGACTCCAAAAAGGAAACTCGCACCGAGACCGAACGACCAGAGCGGATCGCTGCCGGGGAAATCATCGGTGGTGCCTGCCCAGCCGATGTCACCAAACACCACAGGCGTGATGGCCTTACGTCGGGGACTCAACTCGAGCCGCCCGGTCCAGTACGAGTCGCCGCGCTGCGTGCCGAACGTAAAGCCGCGGACGGTCTGAAGTCCGCCGATCCCCCAGTACCGCTGGAGCGGGGCGTCGCCGGCGGACCAGCCACCTTGGGTCAAGAACGCCATGGCGACCTTGTCACCGAAGTCGACGCGGCCCTCGAACTTGGCCCGCGGCTGCAGATAGTCGTACGGGTTCGGGCCAGAGCCACCCTCGAGGCCGAGCAGAAGTTCGGCACGGTTGGTCGGTCGCGACCAGTCGCCTATGTAAACGATGGCGGCGACGTCGCCCCGCCAGAATGCGCCTTCGATGGCCGGGGGGTTCTCTGGAAAAACAATGTTCTGCCAGATGCCGGGGATGGCAACCTGGGTGTGCGTCTCGACGGAACGGTGGTCTTCCCAGCCGACGCCAAGTCGACCACCCAGCCGGCCCCAACGCTTGCCGTAGGTCAACGCGGCACCGCTGGAGCGATAGTAGTCGCCGTCGTCACGGCCCAGGAAGAAGGCGCGAAGCGCCGCGGGTGGCCCGGAGCGTTTTTCATCGGTAAGGGCCGTTCCGATTCGGTGCAGCTGGCTGTAGCCGGCTAATTCGATGCGTTTGCTGGGTGAATCGTAACGGAAATCGAGTTTGCCTTTGAACTCGAGGTCGCCCACGCCGAAGCTTGCCCCACCACCGATCGACCAAAACGCACGCCGCGGGATGTCGTATCTGACGTCGAGACCGAGGGCGAGAGCCTCCACTCGGTTGTAGCGAATGAAGTCACCGATGCGGTCGTACTGAACGAAGAACATCTTTCGCCCGACGATATCGGGCGCGAGTTCCTGAGCGCGGCGCTCCACCTCCTCCGATGAGGGGAGCGTCAGTTCTGGTGGAGCCTCCAGGGGGCGATCCCAATCATCGTAGGCAAGCAGCGAGTCATCCGGCGGCCTAATGATCTCCCATCCGCCGTGTGCCGGGCCGGCTCGTACCTGTAACTCTTCGCGGTCGGGAAAGTGGTTGTCGTGTTCGCCCGCGTCGCCCTCGACCTCCTCTTCGCCGCCGACTTTAAAAGACAGCGTAGAGCCCTCGCTGTAGTCGGTGGTAGAGTCATCGCTGGTACGCATATCCTCGGGCGACATCCAAGCGATCGCTTCGCCTGTGTTAACGTCGTAATGACCGAATTCGCTACGAAAAACGACGGGGACAGCGAAGTTGCCGATGAACGGGATCTTGATCATCAGCTCCAGCTCCTGAGTGTGAGGGAGCCAGTAGCGCGTTTCCCAGAGCCCTTGCTGAAGCGTAGCGGTGACGGAAAGGATGCGATTGGCCCACTCGGCGCCCTCTGCGTCTTCGGGGTCGTCTTCCCATAGCGGCTTGCCCACGAAGCGGATCTGCATGGCACCGACATCGCCCGTCAGTGCATCGACCCACACCGAACCGACCACCAGCGCCTCGTTCCCGCGCGTGGGCGTGACCCTCACCTCGACGAGTTCGACGTTACGCGCGGGGGTGAGCAGGGTGAGCGTATCGTTGATCTCGTACTCGTAATAGTCCTCCGCGCCGCGGGCGAACGGGTGAATCGCGGCGCGGCTGGGGATCTCGATTCCCCCTAGAACCCTCAAGCTGTCTCCGGGAGCGAGCGGTACGAACCAGGGCTCGCCGAAATCGAGACCGGCCTCGGCGTCCGGGCCAAATGACGTTACGTATCGCTGGCCCAGCATTCTTACTTGAAGACCGGCATCACGATCCCAGGCCAAACCCGACGCGAGTTCGCTCGCCAGGATAAGTTGGGCGGGGGCGAGAGGGTCGGTCCTCCAGCCGACGCTGACCAGCGTGTTGAGTTCCGATCGGTAATCCAAGAGCGTAGTGTCGGGGGTCTGATGTCGCTGTCGGGCTAAGTCCAGCAGGTCTTGGCCGCTCACTTCGCTGACGGACATGAAGACAGCAAGGAGCGCAGCCGTCCCACGTAGAATCCGAATCCCGGCGTTCCCGAAGGAC
The DNA here is from genome assembly GCA_039589995.1 of Gemmatimonadota bacterium. Taxonomy (GTDB): domain Bacteria; phylum Gemmatimonadota; class Gemmatimonadetes; order Palauibacterales; family KS3-K002; genus JBDHGH01. The sequence continues at coordinate 31,133 of JBDHGH010000013.1, forward strand.
ACACCTGTGTCGGTCAGCGACACGCGTGATCTCCTATTGTCGAATCGAGCTGAGCGCATCCGTCGTCCAATTGTTGAGGCTGATCAATCTTCCTTCTCTCAGAGCTAGTCCGTACTGCGAGAATCGCGCCTCCCAATCTGGGTTGACGCCAGCTTCCAGCCAATCGTGTATCCAACTGTTCTCGCGTACGCTGGCGAGCACGGCCGTGACCTTCTCTACGGTGACGGGATTTTGCCGCTGGATTTCACGCAAGGCTCGTTCGAGCGATCCGCCGCGATCCTGGAAGCCGAGATCGAGGAGAAAGGCAGCAGCTGCACCCCCGTCGTAGATGTAGCGGTAGGCATCCTCGTTCCAGAAGTCGTCCTGAGCGTCCCGAATGGAGGTATTTCCGTAGAGCGGGTTCGCGCGATAGCGAGTGAAGCGCTGGCCGATTCCTTGTAGGAACTCCGCGGGCTCGACGAGGTCACCGACCAATAGAATCTTCAGAGCCATGTAGTCTGTGAATCCTTCAGAAAACCAAGCCGGCGGACTCGCGGTGCCGAACGCGAAGCCAGTCGGAATGTACCAGTGCATCAACTCGTGCGACGTCGTGTACATCCAATGTTGGAACTCGACTTCGGCGGCTCCGTTTCCACCCACGTAGACGATTCCGGAACGTCCGATGACTTGGCCGCCGGTGCTCAAGCCGGGGACTTCAGCGGGTACGCGTCCTGCGCCCAGCAGGAAGTCTCCCTTGGCCCAACCGTCTCCGGCAATTCGGTGCAGACTGCCTGCGATCCCGCTTACGGCGGTCACCACTCGATCGTCGCGAACCGGCCAGCTACCGTAGATCGCAGAGGACAACGATCGAGGGCCGATGTTGATCCGGTGTGTGCGCAGCGGGCCGACTACGAACACGGCTTCCAGGATCTCGCCGATGTCGTATCCCGTTCCGCCCCGGGTCGCGACCGTTGCCACGCGCCAGTTGCCGGGCATGGTCGAAAACCAAAGCCGGGCCGGCTGCGGGCCTGCCCGGGGAGCGCCGAGCCAAACGCGAGGCAGGAAGTCGTTTCCAAGAAGGTGTCCGCCTGCCACATCGAGTTGAGATACTCGATGGTAGAAATGCGAATCTCCCAGTGGAGCCAGGACCGAGGTGTAGGTCACGGTGATGTGCCCGGGTTGTTCCACGCCTACCGTGACGTGTCCGGGTCCCAACGCATCGGGTGCCGGCGCTATGTCGAGCGTGCCGCTCGGCCCAAACGCTTCCATCTTCTTGATCCTGTCCTCGAGTCCGGGATAGCCCTCCCATTCGGTACGGAAAAGAAGGTGAAGTGGAACCGCGCGCGGTACGTCGAACTCGACGGTGGTCTCGATGGTGTGGGTGCTGGGATCGAGGCGCAGGCGAAACTCGGGGACAACGGGAGTCAATTCGGGAAGATCCTTCGTTTCTTCGAGCGAGAGCTTTCGGTCGATATCATCGAGTGCCCTCGCTGCCGTGCGGTCTTCTCCTCCGCCGCAACCGACGATGCTAAGCGCGATGAAAGCCAGGAGTGTCCTGATTCTCATCCCTGGACCCGCTGTGATGTCGGAAGTCGCACGACGAAACATGCTCCGGCTGCAGCCTCGCGCAGCTCCACCGTGCCTCCGTGGGCGTCGATCGTCTGCCGAACGAGCGCCAAACCGAGCCCCGTCCCCCGGCTTTTCGTGGTGAAGTCGGGGTCCCAGAGTCTGTCGCGGTCAATTTCGGCCACGCCGGGGCCATTGTCGGCGATGGCGATATCGATCATCTCATCATCAGCGGTGATCGTGATTTCGATGCGCCCATCGGCACGGCCGCCCAATGCCTCCACCGCGTTGCCCAGCAGGTTTCTGAATGCACGGGTGAGGGCGGTCAGGTGTCCGTCTATGCTCGCCGGCGCTGTGGCGACATGTATCGTTCCGCTCACGGTGTGGGGCAGGTCGCTTTTCAACAGATCGCTCAGCATCTCGTCGAGGTCGATTACGCTCGTGGGTCCCTCGGGCAAGCGGCCCAGCTGCGCGAAACTGCGGGCCATCTCATCGAGCCGCTTCGCCTCCTGCTCGGCTATCCCGAGCGGCTCGTCCAAAGAGGCCTGCTCGCTTCGGGCGGCCAGCTTGCGTGCCTGGCGGACCGCCAGCATCAGAGGGGTCAGCGGGTTCTTGATCTCGTGAGCCACGCGTCGCGCCATTCCGGTCAGCCCCCTCAATCGCTCGGCCTCCAAGGCCTGGCGTCGGCCATCGGCGAGGCGGTGCGCCATGTTTCGGAAGGCCTGCCTTAGCGTAAGGAACTCTGGCGGCTCGCGCCGTTCCGCCGGACCCTGCTCGGGCAATGACTCCTCCCGCGCCAGACGGCCGGCCCAGTCCACGACTTCGTTGACAGGCCGGCTCAACTGCCGTGCAAGCTGTCGAGCCGACCAGGCCGCGACCATCCCAAGCGACAGACCCAAGACGAGTGCGACCCATGGTAGCGCATTGGCCAGTCGGCCCGCGATCAAGTCCCAACGCCGGGCGAGGCCCACTGACCGTGAGAGTTCGTCCTCGTGGGCATCCGCCGCCGCCTGCACGACCGAGTCGGGTTCCGTTTCATCCAGCGCGTCGAGAAGATCCTGTCCGGTGTCACCGATGCTTTGCCATGCACCGCCTCCGCCGGCCAACTCCACGTAGTTTCTCAGCCCCCAGGTCGCGAGGCCGAGCAATGCCACCGAGGGGACGGCTGACAGCAGAAACAGAACGAGGAAAAGCCGGGTCGCGAAGGATATCCGGCGGTGTCGCATCTTCCCTTACGTTGGCTCCTGAGGTGTGGATTCAGCCGAAGAGGATCTCGAACGCCCGGTTCGCCGCCTGCTGGAAATCGCCGGACGTTTCTATCTGCAGGAGGATCTCAGCCTCCTCGGCCTGTGGTCGTTCGTAAGCTGCGCGTTGATCGTCTAGCAGCTCTAGCCGCCCGTCGGTAATAGACCGGGTTGGCTTTGAGAGCCGGACGTGAAGGACGTCGTCGGGTGCGGAGCACTCCATGACGGCGAACAGAGCCTCGCGTTCGCCGGCGGCCTCGCGAGCGAGGGCCCGGTAGCGCGCCTTGGACCACGATGCGTCCAGGATGATCGAGTTGCCCTTTGCCAGCTCCCTGCGGGCCTCCTCGAGTAGTGCTTCGTAGGTTTTCTGGGTCCACTCGCTGGAGTAGATGCCGGTGCCGAAAGGGACCTTGTGTTCATCGTGGGGATCAAGACCGGCCAGCTGTTTCCTGAGTACGTCGCTATGTAGAACGCGGGTATCCGACCTGCGGGCCAGTTCGCGGGCGTGCCTCGTTTTGCCGCTGCCCATAATGCCGATTGCCAGTACGAGCCTGGGCCGCAGACGCACCGCATCGGCGAGCGACCGATCGAAAAATCCACGAGCTTCCTCGGTTGCCTCTGCCTTCTCCTCGGCGCTGGGCCCCGGTTGATCGATCACGAAACCACGGACCTTCCCGCGAACGTAGGCGCGATACGATTCGTAGAATCGCAGGAGTGAGGGGACGGGTTCGTCGTCCGAGTTCTCGTAGTACGCATCGAGGAATGCTTCGGCCAGGTCTTCCGCTCCGCGATGCCGAAGATTCATCGAGAGGAATGCGATGTCGGATATCGTGTCGGAGTAGCGGAATCGTTTGTTGAACTCGATGCAGTCGAGGACCTGCGCCGCCCCGGTCGTCGGATCGATGAAGATATCGTCGGTCTGCATGTCGCCGTGACAGTCGCGGATCCAGCCTCTCTCGACGCGTCTATCGAACAAGTCGGCGTAGACGCGCATGAACCTCTCGATCTCTTGCTTGCAGGTCGCCCAGGTCTCCGAAGTGAGCGTGCGATCGATGAAGGACTCGGTCTGCTCGAAGTTCTCGTCCCAATTGTGCCGAACCGTCTCGAGCGATCCGTACTGCGCGATCTCGGGCGAAGTCTCGGCCCGCTTGTGGAAATCGGCGACCAGGCGACCCAGGTCTCGCATCATCGCGGGATCAACCGCCCCCGAATCGATGAGGTTGGTGAGCCGCTGGTCCTCCGGCAGGCGCTTCATCACGACGGCGACTTCTTCTACGAGCGCCGGTGTGTTGAAACTCAAGCGGCCGACTTCATCTCGATGGACGGCAGCGATATCGAGGTAGACATCGGGAGCGACTCGGCGGTTGAGTTCCAGTTCGGCCATGGCCGCGGCACGCCGTTTCTCCAACGTCGAGAAATCAAGGAATCCCATGTCCACCGGCTTCTTGACCTTGTAGACGTAGTCACCGGCGAAGAAGAGATGCGAGACGTGAGTCTGGGAGTGATGTACTGCCTCGACTTCGTGGGTATAGCTCTTGGGTTCGAGGAAGAAATCGATGATCTCCTGCGGCGTAGCGGTATGGCTCAAAGCGCTCGGTCCTCCGGATTGATCTCGAAATAGTCCAGGCGCTCCAGCGCGCGCGCGCGGACGTCGCCCGGGTCCAGTTGCGGCCCGGTAAGCTCGCCATCCTTCATCTGAAGCGCCAGTAGCGGTTCCAGGTCGCCCCCACAGTCCGGGCAGCTTTCCGGCCAATCCTCAGCCGCGTGGAGCGTGACGATGTCGTCCTGGTGACAGCCATCGCAGCGCAGCACCTGCTTGGCCCCCGACCACTTGCCGCGCTTCGCGATTGGCTTTCCGTCGATCTCGACGATGTCCATGCTGAAGTCGATGATGGGCGCCGCGCTGATGTGCGTACCCACGCCATAGCCATCGACTACGGGGTTGAGCGTGCGAATCGTGTCTTCGTCGATACCGCCGCTGACGAATAGATCGATGTCGGCGTGACCCCGCAGGTCGAGTTCCCAACGGACTTCGCTGAGAATCTCGAGGAAATCGCCGCGCCGGCTGCCGGGCGTATCGAGACGCACGGCGGCGAGCCGCGCGCCCAGCGCTTCCGCGACCGTTATGGCCGCGAACTTCTCGTCGTCGAACGTGTCGATGAGAACGACGCGCGGCACTCTCTTGTCGATGACTTCGTCGAATGCCAGTGCCGCCTGGATGGTATCGCCCATCAAGAGGACGAGTGCGTGAGGGATCGTGCCTACCGGCTCGGTTCCCAACAGCTCGGCGCTGGCGACGGCGGCCACGCCATCACAGCCGCCGATGTAGGCGGCGCGCTCGATCATGGGCGCGATTGCCGGGTGCATGCGGCGGGCACCGAAGCTGATCAGCTTGCGGCCGGGGCCCGCTGCAACACGGCAACGTGCGGCCCGGGTCGCGATGCCCGAAGCTTGGCAGATCAGCCCCAGGAGGGCGGTCTCGAAGACGCCGAACTCGCGGTAACTGCCTTGGATCTCGATCACGGGCTCGTAGGGGCGGAAGATCGCGCCTTCCTCCATCGCCCGAACGTTTACGTCAATACCCTCGAGTAGATGTGAGACTTCGGCCAGCCCGGCGAAGATTGCCCACTCCCAATCTTCGGGCAGCGCTTTGGTCATGAGCTCGGCGCGCACGTAGGCGTCGACCCCTTTGGAATCGAGGATGGCGGCCGTGCGCTGGAAATAGACATCCGCCACCGCCCCCGTCTTGATCTGCTCGGGGGTGGCGATGTGGAAGCCCTTCTTCATGAAATCAGCTTTTCTTGGCCGTTTTCGCGAAAAACGCGCTGTACAGGTGTTCGAGTTTCCGGCTGCCGCACTTGGGGCACTTGGGGCGCTTCTTGTCGTGCTCCTCGATGTGGAGCCGGATGGTGAAGGTGTGTCCGCATTCTTTGCATGCGTATTCGTAGGTCGGCATGGCTTGGCCTCCCTTGTCCGGCGCGGAGATCGTCGTGTTTGACAAACGTAACATCCCGCCGGGTCCGGCGGGAGGACCGCCTCCCTGTTCCTACTCGTACTCGTAATCGTACTCCTCCGGGCCTCTTTCGGGCCTCGGATCGCGTACGATAACGAGTACGAGTAAGGCCCAGACTCAGACCCAGAAAACCGGAGCTTGCCACAGACGGAGTGAATAGGGCATAGTTGGTTCTCGTGTCCAGTGTGAGGGAATTCTTCGGCGAACTGAAGCGGAGGAAGGTGCTCCGCGTTGGGATCCTGTACGCGACGGTGGCGTTCGCGGTGCTGGAGGGCGCCGACATCATGGTGCCGTCGTTGGGTCTTCCGACCTCGATCATGACCGTTCTATCGGCTTTCGCCATCCTGGGGTTGCCGGTTGCCCTGGCGTTGGCGTGGCTGTACGAGGTGCGTGTCGAGCCATCGACGCAGGCACGTGAGGCCGCAGTCGAGTCTTCAGTTGCGGGCCTGACTGATTCCTCTTCCGAGGCGCGGGCCGACGACTCAGACCTCCGAACGTTAGCCCGGCTGTTTCGGAACCCCGCGATCGGGCTGCCTTCACTGTTGGTGCTATTGCTGGTCGCGGCTGTAGTCGTCGTTCCCAATTGGCTGCGTCTGAGGCGCGAAGCCGCAAGGGCGCTGCTTCCGCGTATCGAGCAGCTTGCGGGTGAGGGGCGGTACGCGGCGGCATATGAGCTTGCGGTGAGCGCGGAGGCACGGCTGGGTTCCGATTCGTCACTTCTACGGCTTCTGCCGCTGGTGTCCGATCGACTCTCGATTGCGACTGAGCCTTCCGGTGCCGATGTGTACGTTCGACTCTATGTCCCTGAGGGTGAGGACGCCTCGGCTCGCGAGTGGTTGGGTGTCACACCGATTCGGGGTCTAAGGGTGGCGCGCGGAGACTATGCGGTGGACATCCAAATAGATGGCCATGCACCGATGCAACGCATCGCCTCCAGCGCCCTGGCACGCATCGAGGGGGTGTCGGGAAGTGCCCCACCCATCGAATTCCATCTGCGACTGCTCCCCGCCGAGCAAGTCCCGGACGATATGGTCTACGTTCCGGGAGGCCCGTACAAGCTCGTGGCCGCCGACGCGCCTCTGGGTGCCGAGGCTCAGCTGGACGATTACCTCATCGACCGCTTCGAGGTCTCCAACGAACAGTACAAGGCGTTCATTCTGGCTGGCGGTTACACGGACCGTTCCTATTGGACCCATTCGTTCATACGCGACGGAGATGAACTGTCCTGGGACGAGGCAATGGCCGAGTTCGTGGACCGCACGGGCTTGCCGGGACCGCGCAACTGGGTGAGCCAGGAGTATCCCGAAGCCACGGGTCGCCATCCGGTCACGGCCGTCACCTGGTACGAGGCTGCGGCGTTCGCCGAGTACACGGCCAAGAGTCTTCCGACGGTCTTTCAGTGGGAGAAGGCGGCTCGTAACGGGGCCTTTACCCACTACGAGGGTGTCGTGATGCCGTGGGGGTATTTGGGTCCCGGCCAGACAGCGGGAAGTCGTGCAAACTTCAGTGGGGCTGGGACAGCGCCCGTCGACGCTTATCCCTTCGGCGTCAGCCCGTTCGGTGCTCACGCCATGGCCGGGAATGCCAGGGAGTGGACCTACAACGCGATGGGCGATGGGCGTGTCGTGACAGGCGGCTCGTGGGAAGATCCCATCTACGTCTTCTCGTCCTACGGATCGGCGCCCGGTTTCACCGCCTCGCCCGCACTCGGTTTCCGTTGTGTCCGGAACTCGCCGAACGCCGCCGGCGATCAGGGCGCGGGGCTGATCGCTGAGGAAATAACGCCTTCCTATACGCCGGTGGATGAGGCGACGTTCCGTTCGTACCTGACACACTATCGGTATGACCGACAACCACTCGCGCCGGAAGTGATCGAGGTTATTGAGACGGACGACTGGACGCGCGAAAAGGTTCGGCTCACTGGCCTCGAAGGTGACTCGATCTTGGTCTACTTGTTCACGCCAAAGCGAGGCGAGGAACCCTTTCAAACAATGATCTTTGTTCCAGGGGCCGGCTCTTTCTTTACCGAAACTGTTGCCGAGAATGCTGAGTGGCTTCTTGGCCCGAACATCAAGGCGGGAAGGGCGCTGATGGCCGTCGTGATGAAGGGG
>JBDHGH010000014.1:0-35146 GCA_039589995.1 Gemmatimonadota bacterium
TTGTATGTCGAGGGGCGGATTCAGTACCGCCAGTGGGAAGACCAAAACGGTCAGAAGCGTTACAGTACCGAGATCGTGGCCTTAGAGATGGTGATGTTGGGTGGCCGCGGAGAGGGCGCCTTCGAGATGCAGAAGGCTCCGACCTATGGGGGTGAGGAGTATGATGATTTCCCGGCGGAATCGCTGGAGGAGGGTGACGACCTGCCCTTCTAAGTGCCTCTTGTCCGCAACCGCGATCATGATCGCGGGAATACTGCCTGAAGCCCTCCCCCTCCAAGCACAAGAAAGGCAGCAAGATCCGCAGGCTGCACAGACGGCCCAAGAGGGTCGTCGTGTGCACGTGGTACGCAGAGGAGACACGCTGTGGGACCTGGCGAGTTTCTACCTCAGCGATCCGTTCCTGTGGCCTGAAATCTACCGCCTGAACACGATGGTCGTGGAGGATCCTCACTGGATCTACCCGGCCGAACAACTTCGCCTTCCCGGAGCGGGAGAGGTCGATGTCGCCGTAGGCGAGATCGCTGAAGTTGAAGAGCCGGTGGGTGAGGTGAGAGTGCCTGGCGAGGAGGTAGTGGCGCCGGAGGTCCTGGTCGAGGGACCCCCCGACGAATTGCAGCAGCTGAAGTCGATCTTCGTTCCGCGGGAGGCCACGCGAACGACGCTCCGCTACGAGCCGGTGCCGCCGTTGCCTGCGATGGCCGTGAGCAATGGCGACCACTACCGCAGCGGCGTGCTTGGTGACCTGGAGGTGTTTGGACCGAGAGGCCAAGTCATCAACGCGAGCGTGCCGGAGAACGTGATCGTCGATGTGCCGCATACTCCTCCCCAATACGGTCGTGTTTACGTCAGTCATCCGGGTGGGGAAGCACCCCGGCCCGGAGATCGTGTCCTGTTGTGGCGGGTTGATCGTCGCGTGAAAGGGTACGGCTACGTCATACGTCCGACGGGGATCGCGACGATAGCTGCCGTTCATGAGGACGTATCGACAGCGGTTGTCGTCCAGACGTTTGATCGCATTGAGTTCGGTAACCAAGCGACCCTGCTCGAGACCTTCCATATGGAGCGCGGCGTCTTTGCCGAGCCCGTTGGCACGGGGCCGAGTGGCGAGCTGGTGACGTTCCTCGACGAACAATGGGTTCCGTCGATCGAGGACATCGCGTTCATAGACATCGGCCGAGACCAGGGTGTTGGGGTCGGCGATGAGTTCGAGATCTTCGTGGCTGGAAGGAACTCTCCAGAGGGTCTCAGGCTGCCCGAGGAGCATGTCGCCACGGGTCGAGTGGTTCGCGTCACCGAGTCGACAGCCACGGTCAGGATCATAGAGATGGACTACCCGGCGATCACGGAGGGCCTGCCCGTCCGTTTGGTTCGAAAGATGCCCTCTTGACGAGTTGAGGGCTCAGATCGCCCGATGACTGCAGTTCGGCCGGCCGGCTCATTGAGCCGGCCGGCCTAGTTTCTGCCCTTACGTCTTTTATATTCCCAGCGCATGCACGTTATCGCTTACGCCATCGCCGCGGTCCTCTATCTTGCGGCGTCAGCCCGATTTGCGATGCGGTTCGCGAAGGCTCGGCCGGGAGCGACCGCATTGGTGGCGATCATCATCTTCATGGGGCTGGTCAGCCATATCGTTGGTGTCGGGCTGTACTGGGCCGAGTACGGGGAGCCGCCGCTCGTCGGGCTGGGTCCATCGCTGACGTCTTTGGCCTTGCTCATCGCTTTGGCGCTGGCCGGGCTTGGGCTGTTCTCGTCAGCGCGAGCGATGGGACTGCTCCTGGCGCCTGTGGCCGCCGTCTTGGTCCTGATCGCCGTGGTAGTGGGCATCGAGCCCGCAGGCTCGGAGTTGGCCTTTCGCGGCCGCTGGCTAACCCTGCATATCTCGCTGAGTTTCTTGGGCTATGCCGGCTGGGTCGTGGCAGCGGCAGCATCGTTGATGTACATGCTGCAGTTCCGCCAGCTGAAGCATAAGCAACTCGGCGCCATCTTCGAGTTCTTCCCCCCGCTGGACACGCTGGACAAGCTGGGCGAGTGGGCGCTGATTGCCGGCTTTTCCGCACTGACGCTGGGGATATCGGTGGGGTGGGCGTGGACGATCCGGTTCGAGGGCGGATTCCGGTGGTCGGATCCGAAGGTCATGTGGGGGGTGATGGCGTGGTTCGCGCTTCTCCTCGCCTTGTGGGCCCGTTTCGGAGGGCGGCGCACGACGCGTCAAGCCGCCGTGTGGAACGTTGCGGGTTTCGCTGTGGTATCTCTGGCATACCTCGTGGCCAAGTTGCTGATCTCTGAGACCCAGTTCTTCCTATAGAGGTCGGGAGGCTTCCGGGTGATAGATTATGTTCAGAGTCACGGACCGGCCACCGCCGAGAGGCTCGAGGCTTAGCCTATGCCGTTCGCAGTAGTCGGCCTGAGTCATCGCACGGCGCCGATCGAGGTTCGCGAACGATTCGCATTCGCGACGGGCGAGATGCCGGAGGCACTGGCTCAAGTTCTGGGGAGCAAGGGTGTGGCGGAAGCGGCGTTGATATCTACGTGCAATCGCACGGAGTTCTACCTCCATCTCAGCGATCCCAAGGCGGCTATCCCGGATGTAATCCAGGCTCTGGCGGACCAAGCGGACGAGCTACCGAAGCCCGCCGAACGGTACATCTATATAAAGCACGGCGAGGAAACCGTCGAGCATCTGTACCGTGTGGTGTCGGGTCTCGATTCCATGGTCTTGGGCGAGGTCCAGATTCAGGGTCAGGTGCGGGATGCTTACGAGATGGCTCGCAGCCTCACCGGCCAGCGCCAGGCCGTTCGTGCCGTGTTCAACCGCTTGTTTCAGTCCGCGCTGTCGGTGGGCGGCAGGGTCCGTAACGAGACCCGGCTGTCGGAGGGCGCGGCGTCGATCCCGACGGCCGCGGTCGAACTGGCCCGGAAGATCTTCGGATCGCTGCGAGGCCGGCGCGGCATGGTGCTGGGCGCGGGCGACATGGGGCAGCTGACGCTCCAGTGCCTCGTTGACGAAGGTGTGTCGAGCGCTATAGTGACCAGTCGGAGTTTTGCGCGCGCTCAGAAGGTCGCAGAAGAGTACGGGGGTTCGAGCATAGCTTTCTCGGACTTGTGGGATCACTTGCCCGATACGGACATACTGGTGACGTCAACGGCAGCTCCGCACGCGATGATCACGGTGGAGAAGTTCCGGGAAAAGATGCCGAAGAAGCTCAAGTCACCGTTATTCATCATCGACATCGCTATCCCTCGCGATGTGGAACCGGAGATCGACGAGCTGCCCAACGTGTTCCTCTACAGCGTCGACGATCTTCAGCAGATCGTCACGGCCAATTTCGAGCGACGAAAGGCCGAGTTGCCCAAAGCGGAGGCGATCATTTCGGACGAGGTAAGCAACTTCTGGCGATGGTACGCGGGACTGCGAGCCGTTCCCTTCATCAAGCGCTTTCGAGAGAGGGCCGAGAACATTCGGCAAGCCGAGCTCGATCGCGCGCTATCGCAACTGGATCACCTCGAGGAGACGGATCGCAAACGTGTCGAGCGATTGACCAGGGACCTGCTGCAGAAGATGCTTCACCAGCCGACGGCTCGCATACGAGCGGCGGCAGAGGATGGTCGCGAGCACGATATCCTGGAGGCTGCGCAGTATCTATTCGCCATGGAGGAGGATGGGACGGGTGAGGGAGAAGAACGCTAAGAACGTACTGGTTACCGGGGGCGCGGGTTTCATCGGTTCTCATGTGGCCGATGCGTATCTCGACCGCGGGTGGTCGGTGACGATCGTGGACAACTTGGCCTCGGGCAAGATTGAGAACGTGCCCGAAGGTGCCGAGTTCGTCGAGATGGACATTCGTGACGAACGGCTTCCGGAGGTATTTCAAAAGAACGGCGGTTTCGATCTCGTGAGTCACCACGCAGCACAGGTGGACGTACGAATATCGGTGGCTCGGCCAAGGTTCGACGCGGACATCAACGTGTCGGGACTGCTGAACGTCTTGGACTCTGCAAAGGAAACGGGGGTCGGTCGCGTCGTTTTCGTTTCGTCGGGCGGTGTGGTCTACGGGAACGCCGATCAACGTCCCATACCGGAGACGGCTCCCAAGCGACCCGAGTCGCCCTACGGCGTGACCAAGCTCGTCGGCGAGTATTACCTCAGGTGCTACCGCCTGCTGCACGACCTGGACTACGTGGCGCTCCGCTATTCCAACGTCTACGGCCCCCGCCAGGACCCTCACGGCGAAGCCGGCGTGGTCGCGATCTTCTCGAACCTCATTCGGCGCGGTGAACCGCTCACCATCTTTGGCGATGGTGACCAGACGCGCGACTACGTGTATGTGGGGGATATCGTCGCCGCCAACATGGCTGTGTCCGGAGCATCCCTGGACGAAGGCAGCGAATTGGATGACCGCGCTTTCAACGTCGGCACCGGCGTGGAGACCAGCGTCAACCAATTGGCCGAAGGATTGATGCAGGGTGCCGGTCGCGAGGTTCCCGTAGAGCGTGCGCCGGCTCGAACCGGCGAACTGCAGTGGAACTGCTTGGCGAACGATCGATTGAAGAGCCTAGGATGGGAGGCGGCGGTTGACGTAGCTGAAGGCTTGAAACGCACTTATGAGTGGATCGCCGAGAGGGCGGAGCCATGAGCTTGCTCGCGGCGGCTGTACTACAGACACCTCTGCCGAGCACGGCATGGGACATGGTGGTGCATGCCACCATCACCACCAAGATCATCCTGGCGGTGCTGTTGGTGTTCTCTCTGGCGTCGTGGATCCTGATCATCTGGAAGTGGATTCAGTTCCGGCGCGTGCGTCTGCTCGAGGAAGAGTTTCTGACTCAGGTCGCCCAGGCGCAGCACCTCGATGAGGCCTACAAGGCGGTCATCGCCCTGGCCGACTCTCCGTACCTCCGCGTGTTCAGGCACGGGATGACCTTTTTTTCTGGACTGCGTCCCTCCTCCGCCAATCCGGGTGGCGGGCTGTCGTCGGCGCAGGTCGAGACGTTGCGACTGGTTCTGGAGAAAGAGCAGGTAGGCGAGCGCGATAACATGGCGCACGGGCTGGCCTGGCTGGCGATCATCGCGTCGGTAAGCCCGCTACTGGGTCTCATGGGTACGGTCGTCGGTGTGATGGATGCGTTCGTCGGCATATCGGTCATGGGGACTGCGAGCATCACCGCTGTGGCCCCAGGGATCGCCGAGGCATTGATCACGACCGTGACGGGCCTGGCGGTGGCTATCCCGGCGGTGATCGCATACAACTACTTCGCCAATCGGCTCGGGCTGTTCTCGGGTGAGTTGCAGGGCTTCGCCCACGAGTTCATCGGTGCCCTCGCCAGAGAAGGGAAGATCTGATGGCGCGCTGGGGTGGGTTGTATGAGGACCGGGGGATGCCCCTCACAGCGGACATCAACCTCATCAACCTTGTGGACGTCGCGTTCACCTTGCTGGTGATCTTCATGATTACGGCACCGATCCTACAGGGCGGTGTTCAGGTGCAGGTTCCCCAGGCGGAGGTCGCACCGCTTCCGGCGAGCGAGGCCATCGTCGTCACGATAGACGAAGAAGGCTCGATCTATATCGATGATGCGTCGGTCAGCTTCGACGAGTTCAAGGCAGCCATTCGCGATGTCTGGGTGGCGAAGGGAACACCGGCGATCTACGTGCAGGGCGATGAGAACGCGGCGTACGGTGTGGTTCTGAAGGTCGTCGCCGCGATTAAGGCCTCTGAAATCGACAATGTGGGATTGATCGCCGAACCCGAAGTGACGCGGAGGCGCTGAGACATATGGCCCGCTTGATCGTGCGCCGGGAACCTCGAGGCTCCGAGGACGGAGTACCACCGGGCGCGATCGTCGGTTCGCTGAGCGTACACACGTTCGTCGTCATCATCCTGATATGGGGGGCGACGCGCCTGGCGATCCCCGAGCCGCCGCAGGTCTATCAGGTCGAGTTGATGTCGCTGCCCCGCGAGGCGCCCGTTCGCGAAGTCCCCGTGGAAGAGACGCTGCCCCAGCGGGAAGTGGAACCAGCGAAGCCGAAGCCCGTGGAGACGCAGCCGGCCCCCACCCCGAGGCCACGTGAGGAGAGCAGGCCTGTAGAGGAACCGGAGGAAGAGGAGCAGGTCGAGGAGCAGGCGGAACCGGAGCCGCCACCCGTGGAGACGAAACCAGCCGCAACGGAGGAGCAGTCGCTGGAAGGTGTCGAGGGGCTGCCGGTTCGGTTGGAGGGTGCGCCCTTCCCGTACCCGGAGTATCTGGCGAATATTATCTTGCAGATCAAACGGCATTGGCGACCGCCTACGGGGGGTCAGCAGTTGCGTGCCGAGCTTGCGTTCACGATCAATCGCGATGGGTCGGTGGAGGAAGTTGGGTGGGTAATCCGGTCGGGCAATCCGGCATTCGATCTGGAAGCTCGTGGCGCAATCGAGGCTGCGGGGCGGAGGGGTGTGTTCGGACCTCTTCCGGGCGAGTATCCGTCCGACCAGCTACGCGTGTCATTCTTTTTCGATCCAACCCGATACTAGTGGTAGACTTCGAGGATGTTTCTCAGTGTAACTTGCCGGTCGACGCCCACGACACGGCGTGAGTAGTACGAGGTGGTATTGATGCGAGCCGTAACCGTCAAGGCGTTCCTGCTGCTAATCGCAGCGTTGGTTGTGACCCCCAGCCTGGCGTTGGCCCAGGATCCGGAGCGTGACAGTATTCCTTCCGACGTTCGCGTCGGCATTCTCTATCAGCCGTCGTTCCGGCCCGGGATCATCGTACTCCCGATCTCGGCAACCGACGACATGAGAGAGTTGGCGGACAGTGCACGCGAGATCATTCTTCGCGATTTCGATTTCGCGGATCGGTTCCAGGTCATGAGGATGGGTGACGATGTACCGCTAGAGGGGCCCGTCAACTATAACTTGTGGGACCAAATGGGAGCGGTGTGGCTGGTGATCGGGGCTCTCGAGGGCACGCCCGAATCGCCGGTGCTCCGCCTGTCTCTGCACGACGTGGTGTTCAAGCTGCTGCAGGATGTACAGGCTTTCGAGCTGCCGCCCGTCGGAAGCTCGACCATGCGAATGGCGCTGCACGGTGCCTCCGACCGGGTGACGGAATGGGCTACGGGGACCCCGGGGATGGCCGCGAGCAAGATCGCTTATGTTGGCCAGGGGTCGGGCGGTTCCGAGATCTACGTGGTCGACAGCGACGGCTATTACCCGCATCAACTGTCCGACGACAACACCATCGCGCTTTCGCCTGCCTGGGCGCCGGCCGGCGATCGGATCGCTTATATGTCGTACAAAGGAGGAGACCCGGCGATCTACGAGTTGAGTCTCAACCCGGGTCGTTCGACGTTGTTGGTCGATCTTCCCGGCCTCGACTTGACCCCGGAGTATTCTCCCGACGGAACGACCCTGGCGTTTGGCTCCACTGTCGATGGCCGAACCGAGATATTCACGTACGACTTGTCACAGCGTTGCTGTCCCGAACGAGCGACGTTTGCACGATACTCGAATTCTCTGTCGCCGACGTTCGCGCCGGATGCGGGACGCATCGCCTTCAACTCGGATCGTTTGGGCCAGCTCCACATCTTCGTCAAAGGTGTTCCGGACGGCTCACCCGAATTGGTCACGCCTTACATCTACGACCGCAGCGTGCACAACGCGGGGCCGGATTGGTCCCCCAAGGGTGATCGAATCGCGTTTCACGGATGGGTCCAGGGGCAACCGCAGATCTTTACGGTGGCCCCAAACGGACGTGGGCTGCGACAGTTGACTCAGGTGGGCCGTAACGAAGACCCGAGTTGGTCCTCCGATGGTCGTCACATTGTGTTTGCATCGACACGCAACGGCTACGAGGGCCTCTGGATCCTCGATGTTGTCAGTGGCAGGATCCGTCGGTTGGTTCGCGCAGCGGGTGCGCGCTTGCCTGCATGGTCTGGCAGCTTAGATTCTCAGTCGCACTTTGCGGAGGGAACTGCGGACTCTAACAGCAACAATCCTTAGGGAGCGGGTTTATGTCGAGCATGTGGAAGAGAAACGTGGGTTGGCTGGGCACGGTCGCGATCGCCCTGATCATCGCGGGCTGTGGAAGCAAGGCGGAGCCGGAACCGGCACCGGAGCCCGAACCCCAGGTCGAGGACACTCGAGACGAAGAGGCCGAACGTGCCGCTCGCGAGGCAGAGGAAGCACGACGCCTGGCGGCCGAAGAGGCTCGCCGACGCGAAGCGGAACGCAATCGTGTAGTCTCGATCATTACGGAGCGGGTCTTCTTCGACTTCGACCGGTCGGATATCCGGTCCGATATGGAGTCGGTGTTGCAGCGCAAGGTCAGCGTACTTCGTGAGTACCCCGGGGTCGTCGTGAGGATCGAAGGGCACGCCGACGAGCGCGGCTCGAATGAATACAACCTCGCGCTGGGACAGCGTCGCGCAGAGGCCGTTCGTCGATACCTCCTAAGCTATGGGCTCGAGGCAGGACGTCTCGCGACCATCAGCTACGGCGAGGAGCGACCCCTGGTTCGAGCCTCGAACGAGCAGGCATGGGCTCAGAATCGGCGCGACGATTTTGCCATCACGAGCTATGGTCGACTCGGATCCGGAGACTAGTCTCGTCGATCGATCGAAGTGAAATGAATTGAATTGAAGGGCTAGGCCAATGAAGTTGCGTGCCGCAGGGCTACTCGTCGTCCTGGTCGCGACAGGCTTGAGTGCCTGCGCCACGAAGAAGGATGTCGACAGCATACAAGGCGAGTTGGCGTCGCTTTCATCCAGACAAGATGACATCGAGGCCAGGCTCGCCGAGCTCGACAACTCCGTCTCACTGGCGCTGGAGAGGCAGGGCTCGCTGTTGGTCACCGTACGCGGCGACGTGATGCGCCAACTGGACGACATGGAGCGCGAGCTGGTGGCGATCCAGGAGCTGCTGGGCCAAAGCCAGGTCGTCTTGCAGGGACTGCGCGACCGAATGGAGCAGCGCCAGCAAGATCGGCTGACGGTCGGCGTTCCGGCCATGGCCGACAGCCTGGGCGCTCCAGGCGCCGAACCCGTAGCGGGCGCGGGTGGTGACGCTGAGGCGCTCTATGGTGCCGCGATCGAGCAGTTCCGAAGAGAGGCATACAATACGGCAAGGAGCGGCTTCCAGGAATTCTTGATTACGTACCCGGCAGACGAACTGTCGCCTGACGCGCAGTACTATCTGGCGGAGACGTATCGTGAAGAAGGCGACGAGGAGCTGGCGATACGGGAATACAATCGGGTGGTGGAGCTCTACCCCAACTCGAGGGCGGCACCCACGGCGCTTTATAAGGCGGGGCTGCTGCAAGAAGAGCGGGGGAACAGAGACAGTGCTTGCCAGTACTTCCAACGTGTGTTGGCGGGCTATCCACGGAGCGATGAGTCCCGACTGGCCGGCGACCACGCCGAGCGGTTGAACTGCAACTAGCGGTGACCCACTCGGCAGGCCGCCGAGAATTCGATCCTTCCTAAATGCGCTGTCCCTATTGCGGTCACACGAAGAACAGGGTCGTCGATTCGAGGACGAGTCGCGACGATCTCGCTGTGCGTCGTCGGCGGGAGTGCCAGCGGTGCAGCGAGCGATTCACGACCTACGAGGTTGTGGAGGAACGGCCGCTCTCGATCAAGAAGCGCGATGGCGGGTTCGAGCCCTACGACCGAGCTAAGCTCATCCGCGGGATCCAGGTCGCCTGTGCCAAGCGACCCATCACGCTGAAACAAATCGAGGACATCGCTGACGGCGTCGAAGAAAGCCTGCAACGCAGCGAGTCGGGCGAGGTAGAGAGCTGGCAGATCGGCGAGCAGGTGATGGATGCGCTGAGGAATCTGGACCAGGTCGCCTATGTTCGCTTTGCCTCGGTGTACACGAACTTCCAGGACCCTGAGGAGTATTTAGAGGCGATCCGAGAGCTTGCGGAGCGGGGGGAATACGACGCCGCTCAGCTCGATTTCCTCGAGTCAGCACTGTCAGAGGAGGGATCGAGCCAGTCAGAGAAGCAGAGGAGGAAGAAGCGGTGAAGGCGGCCCAGGGCACAGGTGAAATGCCGTTCCTCGAGCACCTCGAGGAGCTCCGTTCGCGCCTTATATGGATGGGCGTTTCGGTACTGGGCTTGTCGATCGCCGGCTTCTTCCTGGTCACGACGTTCGATGTCATCGGTCTGCTCAAACTGCCGTTCGTTGAGGCGATGGAGCAGCTGGCTGCTTCGCCGGATTTCACAACGGTCAGTCCGGATGGGCAGTTGTTGTTTACCAGCCCTACCGAGCCGATGTCCGTAACCCTGAAGCTCTCCTTCGTCATCGGTATCATCTTTTCATTGCCAATCATCATCTATCACGTCTGGGGCTTCATGTCGCCGGCGCTTTTCGAGCGCGAGAAGAAGGCGGTCATCCCTGCAGTGCTGGGGGGCTTTTTGCTCTTCCTGATGGGTGTTGCGATGGCGTATTTCCTAGTGCTGCCCTTGGGCTTGCGGTTCCTTCTCGGATTTCAGACGCAATCGTTGACCCCGATGATCACGATTGGCGAGTACCTTCGCTTTGCGACGCGGCTGATACTCGCATTCGGCGTCATCTTCGAGTTGCCACTCGTGTCGTTGCTGCTCTCGTTCCTGGGCATCATCGACGCTGGTACTCTGAGACGGTTTCGACGCCATTCGCTCGTGGGTGTGGCGGTGTTATCAGCTATCCTGACACCGGCCGATGTGCTCACCATGCTGATGATGATGGGACCACTTGTCCTCTTGTATGAGTTTTCTATCCTGCTCGTTGCAACGGTGGGTCGCCGGAAGATTGGCGAACCCAGCCAGCAGGCTATCGCGGACTGAGACTCTTCATCCGCGAGTGCCGGTCGCCGTCGTAGGGCTCGCGTCGGCCTGCCTCTTTGTATCCGCCTCGGATTCATCGGCCATGGTTCTCGGGCGCGAGCTCGGCGAACCGGCCAGTTTTGTTCAGGATACGACCCAGCAGGACACCACCCGCGTTCGAAAGGTCGAGCCTAGAGAGGAGCGTGGGCCGGCTCGACGCGGGGCCGAGGCCGACACACTTCAGGCCGATTCCCTGGGCGTGCCCCAGGATCCGTTTCCCAATCCTGACTCGATCATGCAGGAGCTGTTGGAACGGCCGGGCTTCCGACCGGTCGTCTATCGTGGAGACACGTTGCGCTTCTCGACGCAGGATCGATCCATCCACATCCGGCAGCGCGCCAACATCGACCGGGCCGGCGACAATCTTCAGTCGGATTCCGTGGTCTACAAGGACGAGTACATCATCGGGTTCGGCAATTCGACGCTGATCAACGCCGAGGGTAGCGAGGTCACGAGCGAGGAAGGGCCGCTCTACTACAACACCGAACGGAAAATCGGCACCGTGATGGGTGCTCGGACCGAGTGGGAAGTCTGGCACGTTGCGGGCAATTTCACCCTCGAGGGAAGCGATACGCTCTGGGTGCGGGACGGACACTTCACGTCGTGCGACCTTCCCGAGCCCCACTATCGATTTGAATCGGACAAGATCAAACTGGTGCTGGGGCACATCGTGGTCGCCTGGCCGGTCCGCGTGTATATGGGCGATGTGCCGGTCTTCTGGTTCCCCTTCATGGCCCAGGATATCCGGCGTGGGCGCCACAGCGGGATTCTGACGCTCCGCTTCGGCTTCAACGACATCGTCCGCAACTCGAGCGGCTACAGCCGCCATATTTCGAACGTGGGATACTACTGGGCGATCAACGAATACATGGATGCCCAGTTCAGCATGGATTGGTGGAGCGATAACTGGACTCGGTTTGACACATTCTTTCGCTATCGATGGCGAGAAAAATTCGTCGACGGACGGATCGGCTACTCCCACTTTTTTCTGCCGGAAGGCGGAAGGGAGATTTCGGCAGCGTGGAATCACAATCAGAAATTTGGTGAGCGTGCCGACCTACGCGCTTCCGTTCAGTACGTCTCCAGTCGACAATTCGAGCGCGAAGCCGAATTCAATCCCGAGCGGCTGACTCAGCAGATCCGCTCCAATGTCGGATTCACACGCCGGTTTGACTGGGGTGCGCTCAACCTTAGCGGCCAGAGAATCCAACCCCTATCACTCGGTCAGCCGACGACGACCACGGTACCGCAGCTCTCGCTGACGCTGTCACCCATCGCGATAACCCCAGCCAGTAATCCACTCGAGGCCCGCTGGTACAACGGTCTGACCTGGACCGGCAGCACCAACTTCACACGTACGCTCGTGCAGACGCCGGCGGACATCAGACCAGACTCGTTCCCGATATTGTCAGACTCCTTCGAGTTCTTTACGGATACCACTTTCATACCGAACCGAACCACCACGAACGCCGGGGTGACGTCCGATTTCGCCCTGAACAAGCTGCGCTGGAACTCCGCCGCAAACTTCAACGGCAATTCGGTGGGTACACCGGATTCGGTCTACTGGCCCCCCGGGGTGGGTGAAGGAGGCGCGATCCCGGTCACCGGGCCGGAAATCGATGAAACGACAGTGTCTTGGCGATCGTCTCTCGGCTATCAGCAGCGCCTGGTCGGCACGACATCGATCACGCCGGCCCTGAGCCTGGACGGTCAGCTTTACCGTTCGTTCCAGACGTTCCAGCAGTTCGTCTCGGCTCCGACCCGAGTATCCGCCAGCGCTACCCTCAACGCCGAAGTGTACGGGTTCTTCCCGGGTCTCGGGCCGTACGAGAGGATTCGGCACAAGTTCACCCCCTCGTTCAACTGGCTCTTCAGCCCTGAGGTCGAGCCCAACCCCGAGCTTGAGGGGCTGCCGATCGGTGTGGGCGCCTCGGCCGAAAGGCATCAATTGTCGATGGGTCTGTCGCAGACATTCGAAGCTAAGTTGAAGCCGCGCAGTAACTTAGATGAAGGGGAGGAAGAGGATTCGGCCCAGGCCCAGCAGCCCGCAGAGGCCCGCAAAATCACTCTGCTGGCCATTCGGACCACGGCGCTCACCTACGACTTCGTCACCGGAAGACTGACCACCGGGTCGATCTCGAACACAATGACATCCGATCTTCTCAGAGGCCTCACGGTGCGCGTTCAGCACGAGCTGTTCGATCAAAGGCCATCGGGCCGTGCGTTCGACCCGTTTATGACGCAACTCAACCTGAGCTTCTCTCTCGGAGAGGCGACCTTTGCCGGACTCTTTGGTACGGGGGGAGGCGGCATCGGTCGCACGCCGGGCATTATCCCAGAGACCGAGTCGATGGACGCGCTGGAACGGGAAGAGCTGATGCGGGCGGAGGAAGAGGCGCGTCGCGAGGAAGAGGAACGTGGCGACGAAGGTGGAGCCGACACCCGTCGGCCTTGGACGCTGAGTATCGACTACAGCTTGTTGAAGGTCCGGCCAAGACCCGACGTCGATACTCGACCCAACCAGCAATCGGTGCGTCTCAACCTCGGCTTCAGTCCAACCCAGCACTGGACGATGACTTGGCGAACGCAGTACGATATAGAGAACGGCGATTTCGTGGACCACGCGCTGACCTTCCGGCGTGACCTGCATCGCTGGGCTGCGACCTTCGGGTTCTTGAAGTCGTCGAACGGCAACTTTTTGTTCAACTTCGAGGTCAGCCTGAACGACCTGAGCGACGTCAGGATACCCTACCGGCAGGAGACTCGGTAACGGCCGCACGGGAGCGACGGCAAAGGGATTGGAGAGTTTGATGGCCAGCGTAGTCGGTACGCCGCGTACGGTCAGAGCACCGCGCGGCACCCAGATATCCTGCAAGGGTTGGCAGCAGGAGGCCGCTCTGAGAATGCTGATGAACAACCTCGACCCGGACGTCGCTGAGAAGCCCGATGAATTGATCATCTACGGGGGCTCGGGAAGGGCTGCGCGATCGTGGACAGCGTTCGACGCGATCGTCAGGGCGCTGCGCGACCTGGAAGGCGACGAAACGCTTCTGGTCCAGAGCGGGAAGCCGGTTGGCGTTTTTCGCACTCACGCCGATGCACCGCGAGTGTTGATTGCTAACGCCAACCTCGTCGGACGCTGGGCGAACTGGGACTACTTCCGGGACCTGGAGCGAAAAGGGCTGATCATGTACGGCCAGATGACGGCCGGTTCCTGGATCTATATCGGGACGCAGGGAATACTGCAGGGCACCTACGAGACCTTCGCGGCGGCCGGGGACCAACACTTCGGCGGATCGCTGTCGGGGCGGCTCGTGCTGACCGGCGGCCTTGGAGGGATGGGAGGCGCTCAACCTCTGGCGGCGACGATGAACGGTGCCGCCTTCCTGGGCGTGGAAGTCGACCCGGGCCGAATCGAGCGGCGGCTGGAGACCCGATACCTCGACCGTGCCACCGAGGATCTCGACGAGGCGTTGGAGCTCGTTATTTCAGCCCGGGATGCGGGCGAGGCGTTGTCGGTAGGACTGTTGGGCAATTGTGCGGATGTGATTCCGGAGATCGCGCGGCGCGGGGTCATCCCCGACCTCGTTACCGACCAGACCAGTGCCCACGATGCGTTGAACGGCTACGTGCCTCAGGGGCTGTCGCTGCAAGAGGCTAGCGAGCTCAGGGAGCGGGACCCGGATACGTACGTCGATCGAGCGATGGACTCGATGGCGACCCACGTGCGTGGAATGCTCGAGCTGCAGAGCTTGGGATCGATCGTCTTCGACTACGGCAACAATATCCGAGCTCAGGCTCGCGATGCAGGGGTCGAGAATGCCTTCGATTTCCCCGGTTTCGTTCCCGCTTATGTGCGTCCCCTCTTCTGTCAGGGCAAAGGCCCCTTCCGCTGGGCGGCGCTATCCGGCGAGCCGTCGGACATTCACCGCACAGACAAGTTGGTCCTCGAGTTGTTTCCGGAAGACGAGCCGCTTGCCCGTTGGATCAGATTGGCGAGTGAGCGGGTAGCCTTCCAGGGACTTCCGTCGCGCATCTGCTGGCTGGGTCAGGGCGAGCGGGCGAGATTCGGCGTGGCGATCAACGAGTTGGTGGCGAGCGGGGAAGTGACCGCACCGGTCGTCATCGGCCGCGATCACCTCGATACGGGCTCGGTCGCCAGTCCGTTCCGAGAGACCGAAGGCATGAAGGACGGGAGTGACGCGATCGCGGATTGGCCTCTGCTCAACGCGATGCTCAACGTGGCCAGCGGTGCGACCTGGGTAAGCTTTCACCACGGGGGCGGCGTTGGCATAGGCGACTCGCTCCACGCTGGACAGGTCATCGTAGCAGATGGCACAGAGGAAGCCGCTCGCCGGTTGGAACTCGTTCTGACGAACGATCCTGGAATCGGAGTCGCGCGGCACGTGGATGCCGGTTACGAGAGCGCTATGGAAACAGCTCGAAACAGCGGGATCAGGATCCCGATGGCCGATGTCGAATAGTCGGCTGGTTCTCGAAGCGTCGCAGGTGCTGACCTGTCCCGGCGGTTCCGCGCCGCGACGGGGAGCAGCGATGTCGAACATCGGCCTCATCGAAGGCGGTGCCGTCGCCATCGTGGAGGGTCGTGTCGAGGCAGTAGGACCGCGGGCCGAGTTGCGAGAGCGGTTCCCCGATGTCGAGCGTTTGGAGCTGACCGAGCAGGTCCTCGCGCCGGGCCTGATCGATTCGCATACGCACGCTGTGTTCGGGCGTTGGCGTCTCGACGAGTACGAGCAGCGGTGCGCCGGAGTTCCGTACATGGAGATCGCCCGGCAGGGCGGCGGCATCAACGCGTCGGTCACGGATCTCCGCGAACGGTCGGAGCAAGAGTTGGTGGAATTGAGCCGGGCCCGTCTCCGACGCTTGCTCGCGCACGGCACTACTACCGTCGAAGTGAAGAGCGGCTACGGCCTGAGTTTGGATGATGAGTTGAAGATGCTGCGTGTGATCGAACGTCTGGAGAACGAGGACTTCATTAGTCTCGTGCCGACTTTTCTGGGCGCGCATTCCTTCCCAGCGGAGTACCGAGATCGGCGTGATGAGTACGTGGAACTCGTGGCCAACGAGATGATACCGGCGGTTGCCGATTCCGGTCTGGCTGTCTTCTGCGACGTTTTCATGGAACCGGGTGTGTACACGGCGGAACAAACGCGCCGTGTACTCGATGCGGCGGTCGAACACGGGCTGGTTCCGAGGATCCACGCAGATGAATTCGAGTCGAGTGGTGGGGCCGAGCTAGCAGCAGAGTTCAACGCAGCCTCCGCCGACCACCTCGGAGCGATCAGCGAGGCGGGTGTAACGGCCCTGTCGAAGTCCGATACCGTGGCCACGCTCTTGCCCGGCACCCTGTTGTTTCTCGGCAAGAACTACTTCCCCCCCGCCAGGAAGCTCATCGATGCCGGAAGCGCGGTCGCCATCGCCACGGACTTCAATCCGGGCTCCTCGCCCACCGTCAACCTGCAGATCGTAATGAGCCTGGCCTGTAGCCAGCTCGGAATGTCTCCGGCGGAGGCGTTCGTGGCCGCTACAGCGAACGGGGCAGCTGCTTTGAAGCTCGAGGACGGACGGGGAACGCTGGAGCCGGGGGCGCCAGCGGACATCGCGGTCTTTGACGTCCCCGACTATCGCCTGGTTCCCTACCTTTACGGCACAAATCACTGTTCGGCGGTCTGGAGGCGGGGGGTGCGGGTCCACTGAGCTGGCTGCCGTACCTTGTCATAAAGCGCCTTTGGCTTTAGGCTTGGGCGGTGCGAAAGTCAGCCACGACACACGTTGCGGGTAGGTACGTTATCCGATGAGCGAAGGCGCTCGTTACAGGCAGAAAGCAAGGGACTTCGAGCAGCGCGAGAATTGGAAGCGCGCGATCGAGGCGTACGAGCTCGCCATCGAGTCGGATCACTTGCAGGGCAGGGACACCGACCTGGCACTGTACAACCGGATCGGCGACCTGTACCGCCGCGTTGGCAACGTCAACAAAGCGGTCGAGTATTACGAGATGGCTGTCGATGGTCATCTGTCGGCCGGTTTCTACAACAACGCTATCGCACTCTGCAACAAGATCCTTCGCAACAAACCCAATCGCCATTCCGCCTATTTGAAGTTGGGCAAGATCGGAGCCGCAAAAGGCTTTCTGTCTGATGCGCGTCGGCACTTCCTGGAGTACGCCGAGCGCATGCAGAAGGCGGGCAAGCTCGATGAGGCATTCTCCGCGTTGATCGAGTTTGCTAGCCTTTCTCCCGACCCGGAAGTCCGGATGATGATCGCGGATCAGCTGATCGAGCATGACCGCAACGATAGGGCTGTCGATCAGCTGCGATTGGCTTGGCGGGACATGAGAAATGCGGGTCGCGAGTCCGATGCAGAGCAGGTGCGTGAGCGGATCTTGGATTTGGCACCGGACCGAGACCCCGAGGTTGATCCGCCGGAGGCGGCAACCGCTACCGAACTGGATGCCGAAGGGATTCTCGAATTACCCGAGCTTCTGCCCTACGACGAGCCGGAGCCAAGCCCCACGCAAGAAGCGGAGATCGAATCCGAGGTCGAAGCAATCCCGGGGTTCGAGGCGGAAGATCGCACGGAGGAACTGGCCGAGGATCTCAACACCCTCGAAATCGACGGGTCGGGTATCAAGACTTTCGAGCCCGAAGAAGCTGAGGTCGAGGGAGTGGATGTCGAAGGCATCGACATCGATGCGCTGGAAGTCGATGTGTACGGGCCGGAGACCAAAGAAGGTCCGGGGCTCGATATCGAGCCCACGGACGTCGCCTTTGAGGGCGGTGGGGTCGAGCCGGTCGTCGACGCCCCGACCGGTCAGGATGGCCTCGAGATCATGCCGACGACGCTGGCGTCGGAAGAGGCTCCCGAGGAAGAAGTGGAAGAGATGGAAGAGGAGCCTGTAGCAGTTCTCGAACCGGAGCAACCGCCGGACGAGTTCGATGCTGAGGCGGTAGAGGTCGAAACCTCGGTCGACGGATGGGGTGAGCCCGAAGCCGAGGTGGTCGCGCCAGAAGAACCACCACTTGAGGCGGTAGAGGAAGAGGAGGCTGCTCCGGCTGATCGAATCGCCGAGTTGGAAGTGCGGTTGGAGGCCGAGGGGCGGACAGCGGAGCTGTTGGTCGATCTCGCCGAGGCGGTTCTCGAAATAGGCGAGACGGAAGCGGCCACGGCGCACCTCGAGGAAGCACTCGCGTCGTACGAGGCTCAGAATCGTTTCAACAGGGCGGGCCGGGTGCTCGATGAACTCATCAGGCTCAACGTCAACGACATGAGAGCCTACCAGAAGCGTGTAGAATACGCGCTCAGGGGTGGAGATCGGGGCGCCTTGATCGAGGCCTACTTGGGTCTGGCCGACTGCCTTGACCGTACCGATGCTGGGAACAAGGCTCGCGTCGTGTATGCGCGTGTACTCGAGCTCGACCCGGAGAACCACAGAGCCGTGTCGGCACTCGAGATGTTCGTGGAGGAACCGACCGCGACGCCCGGTCAAGACGGGGCTGCCGCGACGAGTTCAGAGGAATACGTTGACCTGGGGTCGCTGGTCGCGGAACCGGAACCCGAGGCCAAGAGCACCCGCTTCATCGTCCCTACCGCTAATCCGCAGAGCGAGACAGACGTCGATTTCTCGGAGATGTTGGACCAATTCAAGTCGAAGGTGGCGGAGGCGATTGACAAGGAAGACGCATCCAGCCATTACGACCTCGGCCTGGCCTTCAAGGACATGAGCCTGCTGGACGAAGCAATTGCCGAGTTCCAGATCGCGGCGAGATCCCACGAGTATCGACTACGCGCTATCGAGATGCTCGGGGATTGTTTCTTGGAAAAGGGTGATTACCGGATAGCTCTCAAAGTCCTGAGTCGAGCACTGCAAGTGTCGGGTTATACCGACGACGAGCTCATCGGGATCTTCTATCTAACGGGACGGGCCTTCGAATCTCTTGACGAAGATGGTGCAGCTCTGGAGTGGTACGAACGTGTAATGGGCTGCGACGTGCACTTCAGGGACGCCTCCCAGCGGGTGTCTGGCCTGCGGGCGTGAACGCCCCTTTGACAAAGCTCCTCCCGACCGGCTAAAGTACTGATCTTGTTCTGTCCCTTGGGGCAGGGAATTTTTCTGCAAACACGTCTATGCTGAGAGCCGCTTTGCCAGAATTGGGCCGGATTCAAGATCCGGTCGGAGAACGTCTGGAACAACTCTATGGTGTAATTACGGAGTTGGTCGTGGACGAGTTCGACCTGATCGATGAAGTCAACGACTACCTTCTCATGAAGCGTGGCAAGTTGTTCCGGCCGACGCTATTGCTGTTGAGCAACGAGGTCGGCGGCAAGCGCAGCGACGAAGCGCTTCTCCTGGCAGCCGTTGTCGAAGCGGTTCACCTGGCGACTCTTGTGCACGACGATGCTGTCGACCACTCCGTCTTGAGGCGGGGAATGCCGACGGTGAACTCGGTCTGGGGCCACCAAGTCGCCATAATCATGGGCGACTACCTGTACTCCCGATCGGTCATGGAGATGACGCGACTTCATCGGGTCGACGTGATCAAAGTGCTCGCCGATGCTGCGAACGCGATGACGATCGGAGAGATGAGGCAGTTGGCGATGCACGACACGCTGGGGTTTACCGAGGACGACTACCTCAGACTGATTAGTGCCAAGACGGCTTCGCTGATGTCGGCGGCGTGCGAGCTCGGGACAATGGTCGGCGATCCAACCTATCGCGATTCCCTGAAGAGGTATGGGTACGCTCTCGGTATGGCCTTCCAGATTGTCGATGACATCCTCGACTACGTGGGTACCGAGGACCTTACCGGAAAACCGACGGGACACGACCTGCGCGAGCACAAAGTCACCCTTCCGCTCATCGTTGCTCTGCGCGAATTCGATCATGATCAAAAGCTCACGGTAAATTCGCTGTTCGCGGATCCCGAGCCTGAGGATAACACGATTCTGAAGGTCGTCGAAGCGACCAAAGCGACGGGCGGTATCGATTACGCTCGAAGCAAGGCGCAGGGCTTCGCCGACCAAGCACTGGCGGCCCTCCAAGGGCTGCCGGAAAGTCCCGCGACGGCCGCTTTGGCCGAAGCGGTCAACTACACGATCGAGCGACAACAGTGACTCGAGGCGACGGCTTACTAGTTCGGCCCACCGCCCGCTCACCAGGGCGGGTGATAACCATACTGGTGCTTGGCTTTCTGCTCGGCGCGATCCTGACGAAGCTGTCGCTCTGGTTCATTCCGGAGGGGCCCTTCCGAGAGTTCTTCACCACGACTATCTCGGCGAGCGTCGGCCCGCTTAGCGTCGACCTGCTGGTTATCGCGTTCACGCTGGGACCGATCGCGTTGAACGTGAATCTGTTCAGCGTAGCCGGCGTTGTCGTGGTGGCCTACGTGTCGAGGATGATGCTCTAGCGTAGGGCCAACATCTGGGAAAGGCCATCTGTAGTAGGGCAGCCCTTGGGTTCGGCCACGTGTGATCAGTAATCAGTAACCAGTGACTCCGTGGCCGTTCGCGATCCATGTCGCGAGCCGCCTTGCCCGTCCGAGATGACACTTGGGCCCACTGATTACTGATCACAGGTGGCCCTACCCAAATGTCGGCCTTAAGACCTGGGTGTGAAGAACTCCCTGCGGTAATCCTGGATATCAGCTTGGTCCCGCATGTCTGCAAGCCAGGCGTCAATCGCGGTCTGGCGGCGCTGTATGGTCAGCTGCGCTCGCATGTCCTCTTTGCCCAGCTCAAACGTTTCGCGGCTGGCGTCAACTCGCGCGGTCACTTCGATCAAAAAGAGTCGACCGTCCGATTCGATCGGACCCGCGGATTCGTTCAAACCGAGCCCGAACGCCGTACCGATCACCGGATTCGCTTGGCCCAAGCCGGGTACGAAATCCAGCCGCGAAAACACGGTAGACGTCTGAACGGCTAGACCGTGATCGGCGGCAGCTTGATCGAACGGCTTTCCGTCGGCGATCTCGGCGGCAATCTGCTCGCCCCGCCAACGGGCCGTCTCTTGCTTCTTCTCGAGGGTTAGTCGAGTCCTCACGGACGGTTCCGCTTCCTCAAAGCTGATAAACCCTTCGGGTGTAAGCTGGGCCAGCTCGAACACGGCAAATCCCTGGTCGGTCTCGTAGATCGGGCTCAGGTCACCGATTAACGTGGAATCGTGGAACGCCCAGTGCTGAACGGGGCCGAACGGCCCCAGGCCGGGGACAAAGTCGCTGCCCTCGGCGAGGGTGATCTGTGCACCCGCGAGCCCGACGGAATCGACAGCAGCGTCCAGACCCTGGGTTAGAGCGATACGCTCCAGTTGATCCACGCGGCCCAGAAGATTGTCCTCGCTCTCGCCGCGCAGGCCGATCTCGATGAGAACATGCGACGCGTGGACCCGATCCTCCTCTTTCTCGTGCATCTTGATCACGTGGTAACCGTACAGCGTGAGAACCGGCTCCGAGATCTCGTCGACTTCCATTGCGAACGCGGCTGCCTCGAAGTCAGGTGTCATGTCGTTGGGGCCGAACCAGCCGAGGTCGCCGCCCGACTCGGCCGAGCCACGATCGGCGCTATTGGCCCTGGCCAGTTCCTCAAAATCGGCGCCCTCGAGAGCCTGCTCGCGGATCCGGTTGGCGGCTTCGAGCGCCGCGGCAGTATCGGCCGCTTCGGGCGTTCGAACGATTTGTACGAGTGTGACCAAAGCGTTCGCAGGCTGGTGAAAGTCGTCCCGGTGCGCATCGTAGTAGCCGCGCAGTTCGTCCTCCGAGATCGATACCTCCGAGTCGTCAACTTGGGTTTCGGGATCGATGACTGCGTACTTGACCTGAACCTGCTCGGACCTGTCGCGGTAGATGCTCCACAGCTCGGAGTCGGAGATGTAAATGCCGCTGCCAAGCGCCTCAAACAGTCGGGCGCGAGGCAACACGTCTCGATAGTACGCTTCGATTTGTTGCAGCAAGGTCGGGTCGACTGCAGGCCCGGAAAAGAACGCTTGATATTTCGCGTAGTCGAACTGGCCGCCGGTCTGAAACAGCTCGTTCTGCTGCAGCCAGGGCGGGGGACTGGTCTGAAAGGCCAGCTGGACCTCTTCGTCGGTCACCGCGATCCCCTGACGCCGGATCTCCTGCTCGATGAGGATTTGGTTGACGATTTGATTCCACGTCTGGTCTTCGATGTAGTCGATCTCGAGATCGTTCAGAGGTGCACCCTTCTGCAAGCGTGCCTGGTCCGTCAGGCTCCGGAACGTCTGAGTCCAGTACTGGTAACTGACGACTGTCCCATTCACCCTGCCGACCTCGCCTACCGCCGCGGTATTGCTGCGGCCAGAGGCATCCATTCCCCACTCGAACACCATGAGGCCGACGAAAGCGATGGCCACGACGAGCATGATAATCTTGGTATTTCGACGCATTGACCTGAGCATACGGCCGGTCCTTCTCCTTCTAAATGCCTGGACTGCACCATTGGTGAGTGTGGACTGAATCTATTCGGGGGTCCCGAAAAAGCTACCTGTCTCAGGCTGACGGACAGGCGTGGATGGGGCATTTCGACCCGATCGCGGCCGACGATCGACGTTGACACTAACGTATTGGGCGGACTATATTTGCACGTCCCTGCCCCCCCTGCTATCCAACATCACAATCCGCAGCCAGGAGTGCACGGCATGCCTCCGGACAACGACGTCCAGCAGGAAATCGAACAACTGGAACAGCGTTTTGCCGAGAACGCACAGGGGTTGGTTTTCGCCCACCTGGCCGATGCCTACCGTCGGGCGGGTGAGTTCGCCAAGGCCGAGGGCCTCCTACTCCACGGTCTGAAGAACCATCCGACTTATACCAGCGCGTACAACGTTCTTGGCCGCGTGTACCTCGAGAGCGAGCGCTATGCCGATGCGCACGAGCAGTTCTCGAAGGTCTTGGAACTCGACCCCACGAACCTGATCGCGTTACAGGCGTTGGGCGATCTCGCCGCGCGCGGCGGGCGTCTCGAGGACGCACGCTCGTGGTACGAACGCATGTTGCAGATCGATCCTCGCAGCAAAGAGGCCCAAGAGGGGATGGCCAGCCTGGAAGCCGAGGGAGAAGGCGAAGAGGTGGCCGAGGCCCCGGAGCCTGCCCCGGCCGAGGGCCAGGAGGAGCCGGGCGAGCTCGAAGCGGCCGCGGAGGCCGCGCCGATCGTTGAGGAGCCCGAGCCGGAGCCGGTGTTCGACGAGAGCGTCGAGGCTGTGGAAGAGGTCGAGGCTCCTTGGGATTTCAGCGCACTACTCGGTGAGGCTACCTCCGAGACTGTCGACGAGCCGGCGGAAAGCGCATCGATCGACGAAGCCCTTCCCTCCGTTTCTGATGAAGCGTCGGCGCCGGAGACTCCGTGGGAGTTTGCCGAGGAAACCGAGGCGCCCGAAAGCGACGCAGGTGCTCCCGAAGGCGAGGCCGCATTTGGTGAGGGAGCAGAGTTGGAGAGCATCCCGGTTCAAGGAGCCTCATCGCAAGAAGCATCGGAAGGCGGCGGGGATGTGTTCGATTTGGACGATCTCGATCTCGGGATCATGGACGACTGGACGCCCGGTTTTACGGATGACCAGACGCCGCCCGGCGCGGAGACATTCGAAACCGAGAGCATCCTCGAAAGCCTGGGTAAGGGGCTCGACATAGATTTGGGCGGTGCCGCGTTCGAGGAAGATGAAGCTGAAGAATCGGAGGAGCCCGAACCGAGCCCGGATGAGCCCGTAGTGACGGAAACGATGGCCGAACTTTACGTCGGCCAGGGTCTCTACGAAGACGCGCTGAACGTTTATCGTCGGCTGGCCGAGGATAGGCCCGAAGACGAGCAGCTTCAGGAGCGTATCACGGAGCTCGAGAGCAAGGTGGCCGAAGCGCGGGTTGCGTCGGAAGGCGGCGAGGAGGAGCTGGCCGAACTGCTGGAGCTCACGCAGCCGGTTTCGCCCGAGCCCTTCGCACCCGAGCCGGCCGTTGTCGACCCGGAGATCGTCGAAGTCGAGAACGAGGTGACCGAGGCCTACGAGCCAGAAGCTGAAGTAGGCTCTGTGTTCTCCATCGAGGATCTGGCTCCGTCCAAGCGGATAGAGAGCGAATTCGATTTTGAGGATGAGGCGCCGGTCGCTGGGATGGATCAACTCGACCCATTTGCCGTCTCGTTCGATGTCTTTGCGGTCGGATCGACGCCAAGCGAACCGGCGGTCGAAAGTGTGGCGGAGGCTGGGGCAGAGGAGGAGGTTTCGGAGTCGTCGCCGGAGGTCGAGGCCACGGAGGCCGTCGTCGAGGAAGAAGCGAAAGAAGTCATCGCCGAGATCGACGAGGAAGTGATCGCAGAAGAAATCACCGTGGAGGCAGTCGAGGATCTCGACGTTGATGAGGAAGCTCACGAGGAGGATGTAGTCGCCGGCGAGTTCGTCGTCGAGCAGGCCGCCGAAGAAGAGACGGTAGAGGAAGAGACGATCGTAGGGTTCGTCGACGAGGCGGACGAGGGAGCCATCGAGGTAACGGTCGAGCCGACCGAATTCGTGGCCGAGGATGAGGTTCCCGTAGCGGCTTTCGAGATCGACGTATCAGACACGGTCGATGAAGACATCGACGTGGAGGCGGAAGAGGAAGGCGAAGAAGAAGGTGTCGAAGAAGTGATCGTCGAGGAGTTCCCGGCCGAGCCTGTTATGGCGTCCGTCGAGGAAGTCGACGATTCGCCTGCAGATTCATGGGCCCTGGACGTGGATATCGTCGGAGAAGAGGTCGGCAGCGAATTGGTGGGTGAGGATTTCGGAGCCGAGGTCGTTGTCGATGGGCCTGGCGATGACTACGCGGCTGACGCCGACCTCCCGTCCGATTTCGAAGCCTCGGAACTCGTGGCCGACTACGCGCCGCCGGAGCCCGAGTTAAAGGAGGTCCCGGAGGGCGAGGAGCCTGAGGAACTGACGATCGAGAGCTACTTGACCGGCCTGCTGGACTATGACCCCGAGGCGGCGGCGCCAGAGGCTAGTCCCGTGGAAGTGGCGGAAGCCGACGGAGCGCCTGGCAACTCGGACGGAGCCAGCCCGGAGGATCTTGAACAGTTCCAGAATTGGCTGAGAAGCCTCAAGCGCTGAGCCTCGGCGTTCTGAACGGCCCCAATCTCAATCTCTTGGGGCAGCGTGAGCCGGAGAGTTACGGGCTGGAGGAGCTCGAGGCGATCAACGACCGTCTGTCGGCCCGTGGGGTAGAGCTGGGCGTAACGCTCGAATTCTATCAATCAAACATCGAAGGCGAACTCGTCGATTGGGTCCAGCGGGCGTCGTCGCGCCTGGACGGACTGCTGGTCAACGCGGCGGGATACACGCATACGAGTGTGGCCATTCGGGACGCGCTCAAGGCGGTGGAGCTGCCATTCATCGAAGTTCACCTGAGCAACGTGTATGCCCGCGAACCGTTTCGTCATCATTCCTATCTCTCCGACATCGCCGTCGGTCTCGTGGCCGGCTTCGGCGGTGACAGCTATATCCTCGCGCTCGACGGCCTGGTCGCCTACCTTCGTCGCCGATGAGCCCTAGTGCTGCAGCGCAGCGGCTCGACCGGGTGCGTGCCGACCTGGCGGAGCAGGGTCTGCATGGACTACTGGTTTCGCACCTCCCGAACGTCCGCTACCTGACTGGCTTCACCGGTTCGAATGGATGGCTGGCGCTCGGCGCAAGCCAGGTATTCTTCGTCACGGACGGGCGCTACGAGCAACAGGCCGAGGAAGAATTGGCCGGGGACGCAGGAATCGACCTGGTGGTCCTGCGGGAGCGATTCCAGGAATGCCTGGCCGAGCGGATCGCTCGGGACTTCAGGGCCGCGACGCTCGGATTCGAGGGCCCGCATCTGTCCTACGCCAACTGGAAGCGACTGGTCGACAAATGTGACGGTGTGACCTGGAAGGCGAAGACAGGTCTCGTAGAGAGGCTGCGGGCTGTCAAAGACGATCAGGAGATCGCCGCCATCAGGAAAGCGGCGGAGATAGCGGCCGAGGCCCTGCAGGGAGCGCTGGCGCACGTCGAGCCCGGTGTAAGCGAGGTCGATATCGCGAGCGAGCTCGACTATCGGATGGTGCGCTTGGGGGCCAGCGGCCCGGCGTTCGAGACGATCGTCGCTAGCGGGCCGCGCACGGCACTGCCTCACGCAGCTACGGGTCGGCGGAGCTTAGGTGAAGGGGACCTGTTGTTGTGCGATTTTGGTGCGCGATGGAGCGGGTACTGTTCGGACCTGAGCCGGACCTTCGTGATAGGGCAGGCCACGCAGCGGCAGACGGAGGTATACGGAGCAGTGCTGGAGGCGCAGCGCGCTGCGATAGGAGAACTCCGGGCTGGGGCGACCGGCGCTGAGGTAGACGCCGCGACCCGGCGGGCCTTCGAGTCTAGAGGCATGGAAGACCACTTCTCGCACAGCACAGGGCACGGACTGGGCTTGGAAGTTCACGAAGGCCCACGGCTGAGCCGCCGTGCGGACGGGGTACTCCAGTCGGGCATGGTTGTTACAGTGGAGCCTGGCCTCTACTTTCCAGGCTGGGGTGGGGTCCGCATCGAGGACGATGTGGTGGTCATGGGAGAGAGCTCCCACCCGCTGGTCGAGTTGGAGCGTGATGTAGTGCGGGCGCTGCCGGGCTAGCCGGTGCCCCCCCAATAGAACACCTGAAAGGACAATGGCGAGTACGGCGGACTTCCGAAACGGAATGGTCATGGATATCGACGGTGAGCTTGTGACCATTACTTATTTTCAGCACGTGAAGCCGGGTAAGGGAGGAGCCTTCGTCCGCACCAAGCTGAAGAACGTCATGAGCGGTGCGGTCGTCGAGAAGACATTTCGCGCAGGCGAAAAAGTCAACGAAGTGCGGTTGGTGCGGCGCCCGGTTCATTACAGCTATTCGGACGGACAGTTCTACTATTTCATGGACGAGGAATCTTACGAGCAGATCCCTTTGCCGGCGGCGACCATCGGTGACGACCAGCTCGCGTACCTAAAAGAGAACATGGTTTGCGAAGCGCTCACGCGTGACGGTGATCCGTTGTCGGTGGAGCTCCCGTTTTTTGTGGAATTGGAAGTAGCAGAGACCGAACCCGGTGTTCGTGGAGATACGGCGCAGGGCGGCACCAAGCCGGCGAAGTTGGAGACTGGCGCGGTGGTGCAAGTTCCGCTTTTCGTCGAGATTGGTGATGTCATCAAAGTTGATCGACGCGAAAACAAGTACCTGGAGCGGGTCAGCTCATGATCGACCTTTCATTTATCAAGCGCTTGATCGAGACCGTCGAGTCCAGCGACATCGACACGCTGGAGTACTCACGCTGGGGGACGAAGATTCGCATCACGAAAAGTCCCCCGGTGATTTTGGGTGGAAACTCGATGGGACCGACTCAGTTTGCGGTTCCGCCAACGGGTCATCCTGCCCCCGCTGCGGCATCTCCGCCTGCGGAGACAGCGACGAGCCCCGCCGAGGCGCCGGCCGCCGACACGTCCGGATTGGTCGAGGTGACGTCACCCATGGTCGGTACGTTCTATCGCGCTCCCGCCCCCGACGCCGATCCGTTTGTCGATGTGGGCGATCGCGTTCGTGTCGGGCAGACGCTGTGTATCCTCGAGGCGATGAAGTTGATGAACGAGCTGGAGGCGGAGATCAGCGGAACCATCCAAGAGATCGCCGTAGACAACGCCGAGCCCGTGGAGTACGGCCAGGTCCTGTTCTGGGTCCTGCCCGACTGAGCCGGGCTTCCAGCATAGTCGACTCCGCCCAATGCTTGTTCCAACGAGGAATCGGTCTTGTTCCAGAAAGTCCTGATCGCTAACCGCGGAGAGATCGCGCTCCGTGTCATTCGCGCTTGCCGCGAACTCGGTGTTCCGACCGTAGTCGTCCACTCGGATGCCGATCGGGATTCGCTGCACGTGCGCTTCGCCGATGAAGACGTCTGTATTGGACCGCCGCAGCCGCAGGCCAGCTATCTCAATATCCCGCGCATCATCGCCGCCGCCGAGATCACTGGGGCGGACGCGATTCACCCCGGATACGGGTTCTTGGCCGAGAACGCGGATTTCGCCGAGATCTGTGAGCGCTCTAATATCACCTTCGTCGGACCGACCGCCGAGCAGATTCGGCAGATGGGCGATAAAGTCGCCGCTCGCCGCACGATGATCGAAGCCGGCGTGCCTGTGATCCCGGGTACCGAAGAAGCCGTGGCCGACGCGCGCTTGGGACGAAAGTTCGCTGAGGAAATTGGGTTCCCGGTCATGATCAAGGCTTCGGCTGGGGGCGGTGGAAAAGGGATGCGCGTTGCCCGCACGCCGGAGGAATTCGAGAGTCTGTTCGTAATGGCCAAGACGGAGGCCGAGGCCGCGTTCGGGAACGGAGCGCTGTACGTAGAGAAGTTGTTGGAAAACGCTCGGCATGTGGAGATCCAGGTGATGGGCGATCGCCATAACCGGGCCGTGCACCTTGGCGAGCGTGACTGTTCAGTCCAACGTCGGCACCAAAAACTGATCGAGGAGTCACCGAGCCCGGCGTTGACGCCGGAGCTACGACGCGAGATGGGTTCCGCAGCGGTGCGGGGTGTAGCGGCGATCGGCTACGTCGGCGCGGGGACCATCGAGTTCCTGCTGGACGCCGATGGCAAGTACTATTTCCTGGAGATGAACACCCGCATCCAGGTCGAGCATCCCGTTACTGAGGAAGTCACCGGCTACGACTTGGTGAGGGAACAGTTGTGCGTCGCCGCTGGCGAGCCGCTGTCGATACCCGACGACGTCGAGCTTCGCGGTCATGCCATCGAGTGCCGGATCAACGCCGAGGACCCGTACAACGATTTCCGACCCAACCCGGGTGTGATCACGACCTTTCACCCACCCGGTGGACTGGGGATTCGTGTCGACACACACGTCTACAGCGGGTACACCGTACCGCCGTTCTATGACTCACTGATCGCTAAGTTGATCGTGCGTGCTCGCACCCGCGACGAGGCGATCGAGCGAGCGCGAATGGCGTTGGAGATGTTCGTGATCGAAGGCATAAAGACGACGATTCCCTTCCTGCGGGAAGTGCTGGATCATCCGGAATTCCGGTCCGGCGATTTCGACACGCATTTTCTCGAGCGTTCGCGACTGCTGGAGAGCCGTACGGCGTGAGCGCCGTTGGGCTAACACTTACTAATCACTTTTTCTGCGGTGCGAAGTTAAGGGTTGTAGAGGTGGATGATGGGCGCTGGTGGGGACGACCGTACACAGCACATCCTGATCGGCATCGGCCTGGCTGCGGTCGGTGCGTTTTTCCTTCTCAGTCTGTTCCCGGTGGCCCTGCTGGGCGAGGGCGCCGCAGATCTGTTTCCATCGGGCAACCTGGTCGGCCCGGTTGGGGCTGCGGTCGCTAGCGTACTGTTTGGGTCATTCGGAATCGCGGCGGCTGTGGTTCCTCTGTTTGCCATCATCTGGGGGGTCTGGACTCTGAACTTCCTCGAGCGCAAAGAGGCGGGCCGCTGGACACTCTTCCTCACCGCTATACTCGCCATCGTGCCGCCCCTCATCGCCTCGTTCGCCCACCCCGCTAACGCCGGTTCGACGTGGGCGGCCGGGGATTACGGGTCCTGGGCGGGCGGGAGGCTCAGCGCGGGCATCGGCTGGATCGGAGCGGTGCTGCTGCTAACGGTGGCCTTTGTCGGGGCGGTGATCGCCATCCTGGGAGTTGGGCCTTTCCAAGCCGTGGCGCGCGGCATCGTCGGGGTGAGAACCGGAGCCTCCGAGGCCGCCAAGGGTGTGGACGCCGTCCTGCGGGGCGGCGCCGTCGTCTGGGGATGGATGGCAGCCGGGTCGCAGCGCGTTGCCCAAGGCATCGATTGGCTGGGAGAACGCTTGACCGATCGTTTTTCCGGCAGCGCTGCGTCCGTGCCAAAAGAAGATCCCGAGGCGTACCGCCCTGAGTCGGAACCAGCCGCGCCCAAGCGGAAAGAGAAGAAGCCGAAAAAAACCGAGCGTCGACACGAGACGCCGGCCGAGCTGCTCGAGAATGACCTGCCACCGCTGGAACTGCTATCTTCGCCGCCCGACAAGAAATACTCGGTGAGCGCTGTCGATCTCGATCGCCTTGGCGATACACTGGTCGAGACGCTCGAGACGTTCAAGGTGAAAGGCGAGATCGCCGGCCGTACTACCGGGCCGGTGGTGACGCAGTTCGAGGTGGTGCCGGCGTCGGGTGTCAAAGTCGGGAGGATCGCAGCGTTGTCGGACGATCTGGCGTTGGCCCTCAAGGCGCCGTCGATCCGCATCATCGCCCCAATCCCCGGTAAAGGCGCCGTCGGCGTCGAGGTGCCGAACCCCGAGCGCAAGGTCGTCTATCTCCGGGAGATCCTGGAATCGAACGCCTACTCGACCAGCCGCGCCCAATTGCCGCTGGCGCTAGGTGAAAACGTGACAGGTCGGGCGGACGTCTACGACCTGGCACAGATGCCCCACCTGCTGATCGCCGGTGTTACGGGCTCCGGGAAATCTGTCTGTATCAACGCGATCATCTCAAGCCTCATCTATCGCTACACGCCCGACGAGCTGCGATTGCTGCTCATCGACCCGAAGATGGTCGAGTTGGGGGGCTACAACGTACTTCCGCACTTGCGGCATAAAGTGGTGACCGACAACAGGGACGCCGCGACCGTGCTCAAGTGGTTGGTTTACGAGATGGAGCGCCGCTACGCATGGTTGTCGGTCAACGGATGTCGGAACCTGCGCGAGTACAACCGCCGCGTCACGCGAGGTCTTCCGGTCCGGGCCCCGGACAACGAGGGCGGTGTCGAGGTCGAAGAACCGGAGATACTCCCGTATGTCGTGTTGGTCGTCGACGAGTTGGCCGATTTGATGATGACCGTCCAAAACGAGGTCGAGCGGCCCCTCGCCTACCTGGCGCAGAAGGCGCGGGCCACGGGTATTCACCTCGTCGTTGCCACACAGCGACCGTCGGTGAACGTCATAACCGGCCTGATCAAAGCGAACTTCCCCTGCCGCGCCGCGTTCAGGGTGGCGTCAAAGGTCGACAGCCGGACGATCATCGACCAGAACGGGGCCGAGACCCTCCTGGGCAATGGCGACATGCTGCTCATGCCCCCGGGCCAGGCCGAGCCGGTTCGTATCCAGGGGACGTTCGTTTCGACCGGCGACACGGAACGCCTGATGGATTGGTACCGCGCCAAGGCCGAGCTGAAGGAAGCGATGGCCGCGGCGGACGAAGAGGACATTCTGGAGTCGGTGCACCAGCGCGAGATGGAGGAAGCCGAGCTCGAGATGGCTCAGGACGAGCTGGAAGACCGCGATCCTCTGTTCCGCCGGGCCGCCGAGGTCGTCATCCAGCACCAGCAGGGCTCGACCAGCCTGCTGCAACGGCGCCTGAAGGTCGGATATGGCCGGGCGGCCCGAATCGTGGATCAGCTGGAGCACGCAGGGATCGTTGGGCCGCCTGAGGGGTCGAAACCTAGAGAGGTTTTGTTTACACTTCAGGATCTGGACAGAATCAGCTCTCAAGGGAGCGATTAGAACAAGCGGGTGGCTGTGATGACGACTGAGATTTCGATCTTCCTGGCCCTGGTTCATGCCATAGGGCTGGGCGTGCAAAGCGACGATAAGGCGGACCGCATCCTCCTCCAGGCCTCCCAGGTCTACGAGAAGACGGTGACGCTGAAGTCTGAATTCGTTCAGAGGATCGAAATCCGAGCGCTGGAAAGAGAGAAGGAAGGTCGTGGGGTCGTCTTTCAAAAGAAACCCAACTACTTCCTAATGAAATTCGAGGACCCCGAAGGCGACATCGTCGTTGCCGACGGCCAGTGGTTCTGGATGTACTACCCCAGCGCGCAGCCGGACCAGGTTATTCGCACGCCGATCGGAGAGACCACCGAGGGTGCCACACTGGGCGGGCAGTTTCTGAACGATCCCAGCGCGCGCTACGTGTCGACCTACGTCGAAGTGTCGGATGTCGGAGGTCGACCGGCGCATCTCATCTCCCTGGTTCCCAAGTTCGATGCTCCGTACACGCTCGTCCGCGTTTGGATCGACACGAAGGACTACCTGGTACGCCAGTTCGAAGTGTACGAACAGAACGAGACGATTCGCACAATCACGCTCAGTAATGTGCAGGCGGGCGTCGACCTACCTGACGACCTCTTCGCGTTCACGCCACCCTCCGGTGTCGAGGTGTTCACGCGGTGAAGTTCTCCGTCATAACGCTCGGGTGTGACAAGAACACCGTCGATTCCGAGCGTATCGTGGCGACCCTTGTGGGCCATGGGGCAACCCACACGTCCGAGCCCGCGGAGGCCGAAGTCCTGCTGGTCAACACGTGCGCATTCATAGACGCGGCGAAAGAAGAGTCCATCGACACGCTGCTCGATGCGGCACGCTTCAAAAACACCGGAAACCTTCAGACGCTGGTCGCGGTGGGCTGTATGGTCGAGCAGTACCGGAGCGAGTTGAAGCAGTCGATTCCCGAGGTCGATCTCTTTCTCGGTCTTCAGGACCTGCCGGACCTGGTGCCCCAACTGGCCGTTCGAGGGCTGCTCGACGGGCGCGTGCACAAGCACCCCGGTTCGCGCCTACCCGCGGGTGGGCAACGCCACATCTCGTTCATGAAGGTGAGCGAAGGGTGTGACCATAAGTGCGCTTTTTGCGCAATTCCTTTGTGGCGTGGGCGCCACCGATCGTTCGCGCCCGATGTGTTGGTCGAGGAGGCTCGCGCGCTGGAGGCTAGGGGCGTGGTCGAGTTGAACCTCGTCGCGCAGGACCTCGCCCACTACGGTCGTGACCTGCCCGGGAGGGCTGGCCTCGATCGGTTACTCGAGCGCATGCTCGAGGCGACCGAGATACCGTGGATTCGCCTGCTGTATATATACTCGGCCGGCCTGCAGCCGTCGCTGGTGGACCTGATGGCAAAGGAGGATCGGGTCCTCTCGTACATCGACATGCCGATCCAACACGCCAGCGCCTCTATGTTAGAACGAATGCGCAGGCCCGAGCGGCCGGAACGACTTCGCGACAAGATCTCCTGGCTCCGTTCCGAGATCCCGGATCTCGCGTTGAGGACGACCGTAATGGTCGGGTTCCCAGGCGAGACCGAAGAGGACTTCGAGGCTTTGCTCGACTTCATGGGCGAAGTGCGGTTCGATCACCTGGGGGCATTCGCCTTCTCGCCGCAGGAAGGCACGCCCGGCGCCGAAATGTCCGATCCGGTGCCCGATGCGATAAAGATGGAACGGCTGGGAGCCGTGAACGAACTGCAGCGTTCCGTAGTCGCGGCTCGAAATGATGCGCGCCGGAACACCGAGGTCGAAGTGATCGTCGATCGAATAGAGGACGGAGGCGAGCGGCTCGAGGGCCGTATGCGCAGCCAGGCTTTCGAGATCGACGGTATGACCTACCTTGACGTTTCGTCCGTTCAGCTCGAGCCCGGCGACCTGGCCTTGGCCCGGGTTACCAACGCGGACGACGCCGACGTCTGGGCAGCGGCCGAAAGGCGGGTCAGGGCGGCACGCGAACCCGTGGAACACGTGGAGCCCATATCACTGGACCTTCAAACCGCATGGGGACGATGAGGTCAGGACAGGAATCATCACATCTGTTCGAACGTGCTCGGAGAGTTACTCCGGGCGGCGTGAACTCGCCGGTTCGAGCGTTTGGCTCGGTCGATGGGCAACCCTTCTTCACCGCGGCCGGCAAGGGCTCACGCTTGCGCGATGTCGATGGTGCAGAATACATCGACTACGTCCTGTCGTGGGGTCCGTTGATACTCGGGCACGCGCACCCGGCGGTGAACGAAGCGGTCAAGCGTACCGTCAGGAAAGGGACGCACTACGGAACGCCGACGCCCGAGGAAGTCGAACTTGCAGAGAGAGTCATCGACCTGGTGCCGTCGTTGGAGATGGTTCGCTTCGTCAACAGCGGAACCGAAGCGACGATGTCAGCCGTACGGGTGGCGCGGGCTGCCACGGGACGCGATCTGATACTGAAGTTCGAGGGCTGCTATCACGGCCACGGCGACAGCTTCCTGGCCAAGGCCGGATCAGGATTGGCCACGCTCGGCATTCCCACCACGCCCGGCGTACCCAAGGAGATCACCCAGCTGACCCTCACAGTCCCCTTCAACGATCGGGAGGCGGTCGTTGAAGTACTCGAGCAGCACGGCGATCAGCTCGCTGCCGTCATAGTCGAGCCCGTAGTCGGTAACTCGGGACTGATCGTACCCGAGCCGGGCTACCTCGAGTTCTTGCGCGAGGAAACGCGACGGGTCGGTGCGTTGTTGATCTTCGATGAGGTGATGACCGGTTTCAGGGTCGCCATGGGCGGCGCTCAAGCGCGGTTCGATATCGACCCCGATCTCACCACGCTGGGCAAGGTGATCGGCGCGGGTTTTCCGGTCGGCGCTTACGGCGGTAAGCAGGAGTACATGTCGCGCGTAGCGCCGGAAGGCGATGTCTATCAGGCGGGAACGCTGTCTGGCAATCCGGTGGCTATGGCGGCGGGCCTGGCCCAGCTGGACGTGTTACAACGGGACGACCCGTACGCTGCTTTGGAGCAACGAGCCAGTCGGCTGGTCGATGGCATCGTTGCTTTGGCCAAAAAACACGGAATCCCTGCAACCGGCTCGGTGGTGGGATCGATGTGGGGCGTGTATCTGTGCGAGGGGCCGGTCCGCAACTTCCAGGACGCGCTCGAGGTGGACCGGGACCTATTCTCGGCCTACTACCGTGGCTGCCTGGACGGCGGAGTGTTTTTTGCACCATCGCCCTTCGAGGCGGGTTTT
This sequence comes from Gemmatimonadota bacterium, assembly GCA_039589995.1. Taxonomy (GTDB): domain Bacteria; phylum Gemmatimonadota; class Gemmatimonadetes; order Palauibacterales; family KS3-K002; genus JBDHGH01. The sequence continues at coordinate 34,633 of JBDHGH010000014.1, forward strand.
ATGTCCACGGCCCATAGTGACGCCGACATCGAGCAGACGCTGGATGCCGTGGATCGTTCCCTCGCAAAAGCAAGCGAGCGGGGATAGTTTCAATGGTTATTTGGATCGGGAATTTCGATTCGGGAGCAATAGAACAATAGAGCATTCGATCGATAGCCAGGCTGCGCATCGGCAGCGCACCCGCCGCCTGATGATCGGGGACATCCCCGTCGGTGGTGGTGCGCCGATCTCGATTCAGTCGATGACTTTGACCAGTCCCGTCGACGTGGCGGGATCCATCGACGAGATCCAGCGGCTGGCCGAGGCGGGTGTCGACATCGTTCGCACCGCGGTGCCAAACGAAGCGGCGGCGGAGCGCCTGCCCGAGCTGGTGCAGAATTCCTCCGTACCTCTCGTCGCAGACATCCATTTCAATTACCAGCTCGCCATAACGGCCGCCGAGGCCGGTGTGGCCAAGCTGCGCCTCAACCCTGGAAACATCGGCGACGCGAAGCGGGTGCGTGCCGTTGTGGAC
>JBDHGH010000015.1:0-34398 GCA_039589995.1 Gemmatimonadota bacterium
AGACGAGCGGCACGAGTCGTTGAAACGCGGCCTCGTCCCCTTCGCTCCACTCCTTGAGCAGAGATGTGATCTCCAGACTCTGTTCGCGCACGAGCGCCACCTGGCTGATTCAGATGGGGGGCCTGCTAGAAGATGCGGTCCAAGATAGGCCCTCAATGCGGCTGGCGCGAGCCGTTGTGGAACCCGCGATGAGAAGAAGGCGCCCACGCAGGACGCCTTCATACCGAGTAACCGCTCCGGCTGCGAGACTATCCTCGCCTATCTCACTACCAGCTCCAGCTGGGCCACAGATCGGTGCCGGCGGCACCCGTCAGCTGCCGCAGGTCCGTCCCGTCGGCTCTCATCACCCAGATATCTATGGTCCCACTGCGGTCCGACGAGAACACGATTTGCGAGCCCGTCGAGGACCAGGCCGGCCAACCGTCCAAGGCCGCGTTGGCCGTCAGGTTCACCTGGTTCGTTCCGTCGGCGTTCATCACCCAGACATCAAGATCACCACTAACATCGCTCACGTACGCGATCTTCGTCCCATCCGGGGACCAACTGGGAAGGTTGCCGTTCACGTTGGTGAGCCTCGTTACGCCGGTGCCATCGGCGTTCATCACGAAGACATTGAAGCCACCGTCCCGGTCCGACCGGAACGCGATCTTCGTTCCGTCCGGCGACCACTCCGGCTGGTCGTCGATAGAGGCAGCTTGAGTAATATTCGTCTCGCCTGTCCCGTCGGCGTTCATGACCCAGACGTCGATCGCGGCTGCGTCCCGCGTCCAGATGATTCGCGCCCCGTCTGGCGACCAAGCCGGCTCTCGGTTATTCGAGTTCGTCGTCAGCTGGACCGGGTTCGAACCGTCGACGTTCATCACCCAGATGTCGTCCTGCGTGTCACGGTCGCTCGAGAAGGCGATCATCGAGTTGTCCGGAGAGAATACCGGCATTCGGTCGGTCGCGGGATTGTTGGTCAGTCGGGAATGGTTCGAACCGTCGCCATCAAAGATATAGATTTCGGGGTTGCCGGGACCGTCCGAATCGAACACGATCCTTCCCAGCGACTCACACGCGATGTTGAAGGTATCGGCGGTAGCACCGAACTGTACGTCCACGTTCCGCGGGTTGTTGCCGGTGACGCTGCAATTGGGAGCCACTCCGGTCAATAACACCGTGTGACTACCGACAGTCTGGTTCGCGAACGTGACATTGCCGTTCGTGGCGATGCTCTGGTTCGCCGACCCGTCTACGGTCACTGTATATCCGTCCGGATCGAGGTCGAGGCCCGTCGTGGACGTCCAGACCACCAGATCTCCCAGCGCCTGCACGCAGTTGACGGCAAACGTCGTCGACGCGGTGCCGCCGTTGGGATCGGGAACGTCGTCCGGGATGGTCACCGTACGCGGGTTGTTCCCCGTGACCGTACAATTCTGGGCCAAATCCAGCAGCTCGACGGTATGGTCGCCTATGGCCAGATCGTCCACCGTGACCGTGTCATTCACACCGATCTGCCCTTCGGCGACACCGTCGATCTCGAGGGTGTAGCCGTCAGGATCGAGGGTCACACCGGTCGTCGACGTAATCGACTCGACGTTTCCGGTGAGCGAGTTGCACACGACGTCGAACGTCGTCGAGCCGCCGTCGCTACTCACGTTCACCGTACGCGGGTCCGTGCCGTCCACACTGCAGTTATCGGCAAGACCGCTCAACGCGACACCGTGGTCACCCACCGCCAGATTGGTGAAAGTCGCAGCACCGTTGGCGCCGATGTTCTGGCTCGTCGTGTTGTCCACCGTCACCGTGTAGCCGTCCGCATCGATGTCGGCACCGGTCGAGATGGTGGTGATCACGAGATTGGCCAGAGTCGGCCCGCTGGGATCGTCACCGCATCCAGCAGACAGTACCAAGCAAATTCCGAGGGTAAGGGGCGGGACCCAGGCGAAAGTCCGTTTCTTTGTGCTCACGATACATTCTCCCGATGGGTGGGAGTTGAACAAGGCGATACGCCCAACGCGCACCACGCAACTACTATCGGATTCGAAACTCCGCAATTTCTGGACTGCGCACGCAACACCCGCTAACACATTCTCCCGTATAATCTTATAGCACCAGGCCGGTTCTTAGTAACAGGCGGTGTGGCACGGTTGCCACAAAGAACCCCTCCGCTGCCTAGCGAAGGGGGCGTTGTGCTGACTCTTTCGGGTGAATACGGATCGTCTCCTCGGCGGTCAGGCGCTCCCTCGTTTACGCTTGCGTCCGCGCTCTGGGAAGCAGCCGCGATCCTTGACGCCGCCTTCGGGATAGCAGCCACGACCCGGAAGGCCGTGAGTCGGGTAGCACCCATGGAGCGGCGGTTTTGCGAGTAGCTTCAGTATGCGAATCGCAGGTCTGAACTTGCGCATGTGCTATACTCACGTCTTGAGACATTCTGGTCAATCCCGCAAAACCAATCGGTAAGGGGAACTTAGAGAGTGGCAGGGGGGAGACTCGAACTCCCAACCCACGGATTATGATAACGCTTGGACACGCGGACCATTGGGGTCTATCGAGCAATAAATGAGACAGGAAGCGGCCTTCCAGCTGTCGATAGTTCCCCTCAGTCCCGGTTACGCACGATAGTCTGTCTACAGTTTGTCTACAGTCCGACTACTCATACTTCTCCAGCAGCGCCTGGAAGCGCGGTTGGTCAGCTTGGGGTGGAGATTTAGAGGCGATGTGCGGCGAGAGGCCGGGTCAGATTTCCTCGATTATTCCCAACAACTCTTCGTAGACTCTCTCGGCAAACAGTTGCTGCCCAAAGTCAGTCAAATGCACAAAGTCCCACCACAAGAAACCCTCATCGTACTTCCTGCGAAGATAGGCATGCATATCAATAGTCGGAACACCATAAGATGCTGCTACTCGTCTCATCATGTCATGCTTCATAAAGAGAGATCGATCCGAGTTCTCTACCGAATTTGGCTCAAGCACCAGAATCGGCTGTATACCTGACGTTAGGCTAATCTCTATCATTTCATCAAGATTCAACGCAAACCAATCCGCAGTCGGATCGTTGTTCGACAGATTGATAATGACAATCCTCGGTTCTAGCTTGAGCCATTCCGTCTTATAAACATCCAATAAGACGGAGGACGCAACAGCACCAATGCCGCCATTAACACATTCAAAGTGAATCCCCTGAGGTCCAGACTCATTGAGCTTGTGCTCAATAACCTCAACGAATGTCTTGCTTTTCTTGGTGGCCCCTGCCCCCCATGTTTGCGAAGTGCCTATGAAAAGAATCCGGTAAGTGTTCCCATTAGGTGTGACATCATGCTGGGTCCGAATCTGGTTGGTGACTTCCGAAACCAAGAAACCTATATTCCTCTCCTCTCTCGCTCTCAGAATATCGTTCAGTTTAGGGTAGAAAGATCCCCGAAGATATTGAAGCCCAAATGCCCAAGAACTGATGACCAACAATACCATGTTGATGCTAATGATATACAACGCAGCATATCGCCCTCTAGGTCTGGCCGTCGCGCGCAAGAAGAGAAACACCGCGGCATTCAATACAAACACCAATAACACGGAAAGAATCGTAATGCGTGAGATGTGCTTTCTGTTGCTGAAAGACTCATAAACAGTCGGATTAGAGCTGTGCTGCCGAATGACAACGTTGTCAACCAGAGCTTTACGCAAGCCGCCCCTGAAGCCTATTTGTCTCTTCTCCGTGAGATCTACGCTAAAACTTCCGAGTTCTTCTCCATCAATAAAAACCGAGACCGTACCCTCTCCGAAATGTAATCTCACTTGATGCCAGAGATTATCGCGAAGTGTGGATATCGCGAGTGGTCTTCGCTCCGTGAAATCACCTATATCTGAGGCGGCAAAAAAGGTGCTTTCAAAATGCCGATTCGCGCTGAGCCGAATCCCTGAGAAGCCATCCTCATGCTTGTCGATGATAAGATTCAGGTAGGAGTTCCATCCTAGATTGAAGTCAAACTCGATTTCTCTTACATCCAACTTCTCTTTAAACAGGACCTCTTGGAAGCCATGCCATGCTCCAAGATTCAAGCGACCCCTTGCCAGAGACTGGTGCTGAAAGAAAAAAGCTTGAGCCCCCATAACTCCCTTTTCGAGATTCATCTTGCTGGAAACCCAGTTTCCGTTTTCGTGAAGGGTATTGTGGAACAACAAGAAAAGGTGGGCCAGCACAACACCAAGCAGGATCTGTAGCACCACTGAAGGCAGTATGACGGCCAGATTCTTCGTGATCCTCGTCTTTTGAATATGCAGCATGAGAGTCTTCCGCCCCTGTTATAGACTGATGTATCTCGTCTATGAGCCGCTTCATTGAGGACATAGGGCGAATAGCGGCTAGAGGGTTGATTCTGGTCTACTAAAAGATGCTAACTGAGCGCAGGCAGGGCAACGAGAACGTCAATCGACTGGTTTGGGGAACCAGTGAAGTACTCAAAGCCCTTGTGCTGCAAGAGGTCTGAGACGACTGCACCCTGCCCTAAACATTCGTTTTAACGTACACAGAAGTTGACGCACCCACCCAAGGGGCAAAAACAAAGGCGCCTATCTCTAGACGCCGCAACGCATTCAAAGTGGCAGGGGGGAGACTCGAACTCCCAACCCACGGATTATGATAACGCTTGGACACGCGGACTATTGGGGTCTATTGACCGCGAAACGAGACAGGAAGCGGCCTTCCACCTGTCGGTAGTTCCCCTCAGTCCCGATTAAGCACGATAGTCTAGCTGCAGTTTAGCTACGGTTCGTCTACGAAGCGAAGAAGTCTGGCCGCGTCAGCGGACGCTGGAACTTCCCGACTACTGGCAGGACGATCCGGTGGGCGTACCCGCCGGGATCGGCAAGTAGTCCAAGACGAACGTGGGGCGCGCGACCTCGATCTAGAAGTGCAGGTGCGCTTCTAGGCTGATCCGATCGAGGTCGTTCGCATCGCCCGCGTTGTCGAACCGCGTGTAGTAGGCCGACACCTGCACGAACGACACCGGAAAGACCTCGACCCCCGCTCGCGTGCGCGTGCGCTCGTCCTCCGGCGTGTCGACGGCCTCCTTGCGGATGCTGGCCGTCGGCTGGTGAAAGCCGTGTGAGATCTTCACGTTGACGCCCTTGCGAACCAGCCAATCGCCCTCGAGGTAGGCCACGACCTGGTCGCGGTCGCCGGTCCCCTCCTCCGAAAACGAGTTGAGGATGACGTCGGTCTCGCCTAGCAGGCTGACCGGCCCGAGGTTCACACCGGCGTGGGCGCCGTAGATCTCGGTCTGCGAGTCCGTCCCGCTGTTGTACGAAGCCGAGGCGCCGATCCGGAAGCGGCGCCAAATCATCGCCGCCGTGGACGTCACCATCTTCTGGCTATTGCCCTCGGATGCCCCTTGGCTGCCGTTGGTGACCGCGACGAACCAGCTCAAGTGACCCGGCTCGATCCCGACCTCGAACCCGATGTCGGGCGTGCTGTAAAGGAAGCCGGTCTGGCTGCGGATCAACGCCTCTTCGTCCCAGAGACGCCAGCCGTAAGGAAGCAGAAACTTGCCTACCTTAGCATAGCCGGGCACCTTGCCGCGCCACTCCGCCAGTCCGAAGAACTCGCGTGTGAACGCCCGATCGGGCCCCACGGTCTGATCGAGGTACAGCGCAAGGACGTTCGGAACGAATCGCGCCTCCAGCTGCACCTGAGCCTCGGTTATCTCCCACTGCGTCGTCGGCATGTCGGGCATCGCATCCGGCTTCGACAAGGCGGCCGTCCAAACGGCGCGCGCGTCGAACCCGATCGATGCCCAATCGTTCAGCCGCCGGCTGCGCACCGGCTGCAAGGTTTTTATGGGAAGTGTGGTTTGTGCCCAGGCGTTGCCGAAATCGTTGCGGCCACCGCCGCCGGTCCGGTTGACGTGACAGACCGAGCACTTCTGTCCCGTCCTCACCGCGATCCACGGTTCCGCCAGCCCGTCGCCGGGCGCCCCCAGAAGCGCCAGAACGACGAGAGCCGGGGTCGCGTTCAGCAGACTACGACTCATAGAAATCCTCCTCGATGACTCTGCGCCCGAGCGTCGGACCGGATCCTCAGTTGTTCTCGGCGCCGGCCTCCACCCAGGCGCGGATCGTCTCGATCTGTGCCTGACTCAAGCAACAACCGCTGAGCGGCATCCTTTCGCCCACCCCACCGACCGCCGCCTGCGTACCCTGGACCTTGTGGACCAGGTAGCTGCTGTCCGGCTCGCCGGGGGAGATGCGGTCCATGCCGGCCAGTTCGACGGCGGCCACGTTCACGATGTTCGCGTAGGCCTGGCCATCGCTCAGGTTCATGCCGACCGCCGGCGAGCCTCCGGCGTGGCAGCCGGATAGTGCACAGCTGCTGGTGAAGATCGGTTGAACGTCCGCGGCGAATGAAACCTCCGTCGGACCGTTATTGCCGTCATCCGGACCCGTGCCGTCGCCGGCGCAGGCGGCGGTAGCGACCAGGATGCAGCCGACCAATAGAGACAGACGTCTCCCCACGTCCATTGAACCTCCTGGTTACGTTCGCGGACTTCGCTCTAGTTGTGCCGCGCGCCCTGCGTGACCCAGAGGAGCATCAGGTCGATGGTTGCCTGATCCAAGGGCGTGCCGCCCCGCGACATCTGCAGACCCGAGCCGCTAGGCCACAGCGAAGTGAACGAAGCGGGTTGGCATGAACCCGTTTGGACTCGATCTCGCGTCCTCCTACTGAGCGACGACAACCGTTCCTTTCATCCCCGCCGCGGCATGACCCTCGATAGTGCAAATGCTCTCGAATGTCCCTGTACTCGTAGGCACCACGAACAGCTCCGTCGTGCCACCGATCAGTAGCTCTACTGCATTGAAGTACAGCGGCTTGATCTCGGCCTGAGAGTCCTCGGCCTTTCGCGTCACGAAGGTCTTGTAGAGTTCAGCGGCCGTGAAGTAATGCTTCGACTCATGGCCGTCTGGGTTTACGATGGTGATCGTGTAGGCGACATCCTTTGTCAGATCCAGATCGGTTGGGACGAAGCCGTAGGGCGTCTCGCTCATCGTCACGAGCGCGTCCAGTCTCGAAGTCCACACATCGTGGGAGCCCGACTTCCTAGGATCGTTTGCGAGGGCCATGTCGAAGTCGCTCGCGATCTCCAGATCGAGCTCGTATCCCTCACCACCCGTGATGGTGGCCGTAGCCGTCATCCCCAGTTCCCTGTGACCCGGGATCGTGCAGACGATTTCGTAGGTCCCAGGCAACACGGCGACGAAGTACCATTCCAGCGCCGTTCCACCCGTTTTCATCTCGACGGCCTCGAAATGGGGAGCCTTGTATTCGGCCTCGGAAGTCTGGATCTTCCGCGTCGCCACCGCCTTGTATAGGTCGGTCCCCCCCTCCGTGGCGAAGTAATGCTTGGCCTGATTCGAGCCCGGGCTCACCAACCGCACGATGTACGGCTTGCCGGCTTCGAAGCTCAGCTGGTTGGGCTGGAACACGTAGCTGCTCGGGCTTTCTTCCACCATGGTCACCGTCACGACCTCTGCCACGTCCCAATTCGCCTGACCCACCCAATCGGAAGCCAGGACCGGGGTCTCTTCCTCGGGCGCTGTAGTCTCGCCTTCGTCGCACGCGACCGGGAATGTGAGTAGGAGCGCCGGTACACTCAGCACGGCCAGCAGCCGCAGCAATCTCATCGTTCTCATTTCATCCTCCCATTGTGTGTGATTTCTCTTCCGCGTCCTTTGTCTTTAAGGGCACCCTCAGCTGGAGAAGCCCACCGACTGCACAGGCAATGCTTGGACCAGCCGCACAGTGATGGGAGCAACGAGGCGAGTGTTCGTTGTTTCTTGTTGATTCGTAAGGAGATAACGGCTGCTTAACACTCGGATATCGGGGCTGTCCAGCGAGTCAATAGAGACGTCCACTGGCCCATGTGAGACGCCCAGCGTCCCGCCAGCGCCGAGTTACGAAACGCGACTGGCCCGGTGTACTGCAGTCGTAGATGGCAGCTGAACGAAGCGAACCGGATTAGAAGGCTACATCTAGCCTTAGCCAGAGGTTGTTGGGATTCTCCATTCCGCTTTCGAGGGAAGGCGAATGGTGAGTGTAGATTTCGGCCTCGATGACGCCTCGGATGTTCTGGCGGATTAGAGCGACGACACCGGGTAGCACGCGCGTCAGGTCGCGCGTCCCCCCGGTGAATCCCGCCTCCCTAACCTCTTGCGCTACCGAGGTCTCCAGAACCTCGAACTTCAGCGAGCCGAGCAGCCAAGGAAAGGCGAAGTACTCGGCCTTCACGAACGCGCTCCAGTGCGTGGCTTCCTGCTGCGGTGACAGACCCCATGGGTTCTCGTTCTTTCCCCACGTGTAGCCCGCTCCGAGATCGAGTGGGCCGTATAGCCAGCGGCCGGCGAGGCCCAGCGTGTGGTGCTCGTCCTGGAAGCCGTTTGCGACTGGAAACGTCCCGAAATATCCGAACTGCTCAATAATGAAGCCACGGTCGAATAGCTGGCCGCCCGTGCCCAACACCGGTGTGCCTCCGGGATCATACGTCCCGTCGAGAGCGAGGCCACCGATCTTGTAGCGCACTTTGTAGTAGAAGTCTTTGCGATTGTTGTTGTCAGTGAAATCGGTCGTCCCTTGCGTGAGTCCAACAGCGTAGTAGGCACGGCGGCTCAAGATGCCGTTAAACTCTATCCCGGCTTGCGAGAAGCGGAGCTCCAGATCGTTCAGAGAGCGGAGACTGTCGCCCGTGGTTGGGTTCAGAAGTAGTACGTCGGATATCGCGAATTCGCTCCAGAGGAGGCGCTGTCGTCCAGCTCGATCAATCTGCCGGTCGCCGAGTGTGAAGAGGTAAAAGGTCTGTTTGCCGACCCAGATGTTGAGGCTGCGATCGGGTAGGAAGGACAGGGGGTCTTGGAAAGGAATCTTCGCCTGAATCACTTCGATCCCTTCCTCTTGCGTCCACTCGGCTTCCACGAAGAATCCGATGCTTTCCCCCAAAGTGCCGCCGGAAAGCACGTAGACCTCATTGGGGAACAAGTACGTCCAGGTATAATCCACAGATTCGTCTTGTGTTACCTGTACGTCGGCCACCACTCGAAGGCTGAGCGGTGGTATTCCTGGAAGTTCGCCGGGCCAGATGGCGCGGGGCCAAAGCTCCTTCCACGGCTCGGCACCCAGCGGGACTGGCTCTTCCTTCCGCAACAATGCGTCGTTCTCAGGAAAGCGGTATCCGTTGAGCCGGAACGCCTCGCCAAGCACGTTAAGCTTCGGTGCAGCAGCGTGGCAGGTAGAGCAACTCGTCCTGTACTTCCTGGCAAACACGGGGATAGGCGAACTGATGCCAGACCCGGTTCCGGCAACCGCCTCATTTGCCGAGAAACATCCGAAGATCAGAACGAAACAGACAGCCGACCTCGCTTGTATTCGCCTGACCATCGGTGCTTGCATTTCTGCCTCAATCATTAGTAGCTCCCACGGCGGCGGCGCTGCATTTTGATTTCCAGCTGGAGCGTGTTCTTGGCACTAATCCGGGTTAGCTGCTCGTAGGCGACCGCTCGCGGGTGCCAAGCATGCAGCGTATAATCGCCCGGCGGGATACCGTCGATCCGGAAACGGCCCATTCCGTCCACCACAGCGTGGTGCCGTGTTTCAATCACGAACACGTACGCCGCCATCTCCGGATGGATGTGGCAGAGGATCACGTGTGCGCCGCTTCGTTGGAAGGTGTAGGAGCGGGATTCTCCCGCAGGATAGGTCCCGAGGTTGAACTCCTCACCTAGAATATCCGGACTGAAGACGTTGTGCAGCAGCGGGTCGCTGTTTCGAAACGATACTTCCTGCCCGGGCAGCACCACGAGTGTGTGCGGGACAAAGTGCAGGTTGCGCTGATCCAGGAGTACTTGTTCACTCTCGGGGGCCAGGGGTTCAGACGAAAGAGGGACCAGGTAGACGACGGCGCCCCTCGACGGGGCGTTGGGCACACGCACGACACCGGAAACGCCTCCGACCTGGCAAAGCGCGGCTCCCGGCCATGCCAGTACCGTCACGAGGCCCGCGACTCTGCAAATGCCTGCTCGGCTCATCGTGCGTTGCCCTCCGGCGGCGATCTGAGGCGCTGGAGCCACCGGTGCAGGGTACGCCGGGTGACGCCGGCTGCCAGGGCGGCCTGAGTTACGTTTCCTCCGTGATGCTGGAGGATTTCATCGAGGTAGCGCGCCTCGAACGCCCTGAGAGCTTGCTCCCTGGCTTGCTGATAGGGCTGCTCGCGCAATGGTGGCGATCCGTCCTCCGCCAGCGAGTCAGCCGGGCCAAGCGGATGCGGTAGATCACCAACGGTTACTTGTACGTCATCGTTAAGCAAGACCAGTTGTTCCGCGGCGTTCTTCAGTTCCCGCACATTCCCCGGCCATGAATAGGTCTCGATCCTGTCCCAAGCCGCACGCGACAATCTCGGGGCCGATTTTTCGTACGTTGTTGCGAATCGTCGCAGGAATTGCTGAAATAGCAGGACGACATCGGAATCGCGCTCGCGCAGCGGGGGAACATGGACCGGGATGACATTCAGCCGATAGTAGAGATCCTCTCTGAGCCGGCCGCTCGCTACAGCCTCGACGGGGTCGAGGTTCGTCGCTGCAACCACCCGAATATCCAGCTCAATCACCGAGGTTGCTCCGACACGCCGCACCTCCCGTTCCTGCAATGCCCTCAAGAGCCTGGACTGTAGCGTCACGCCCAGCTCGGTGATCTCGTCAAAGAAAAGCGTTCCACGGTTCGCCTGCTCCAGCAGACCGTGCTGCCGCGCCACTGCACCGGTGAACGCACCCTTTTCGTGTCCGAAGAGAGTGCTCTCGAGCAATGACTCGGGAATGGCTGCGCAATCGACTGCCACGAAGGGATGCCTTCTGCGGTGGCTGGCGGCGTGAAGGCACCTGGCAACTAGCTCCTTTCCCGTGCCGCTTTCGCCGGAGATCAGGACATTGGCTTCGCTGGTTGCCACCTTCCTGATACGCTCGATCAATTGACGGATTGGTGGGCTCTGGCCGATGATGTCTCCAAAGCCTCGCTCAAGTGCTACTTGGTAGCGCAACTCGCGGTTTTCCTCGGTGAGTCGCCGCTGACGAAGAGCACGTTTCACCGCAACGCTCAGCTGTTGCGCAGTGAACGGTTTGGCCAGGTAGTCGAATGCTCCCTCCTGAATCGCTTGGACGGCAGAGCTAACCGTGGCGTACGCTGTGATCAGGATGAATGGGATCTCCGGGTCCGCCGAGCGCGCAGCCTCCAACAACTGCATACCATCCACGCGGGGCATTCGGAGGTCGCAAAGAACCACATCCGGCTTACAGTCTCGCAGAGCCTTCGAGAACTCAGTCGGCTCGTTAAGAGTCGTGCAGGCGTATCCCTCCCGTGAAAGCAATCGCTCGCAGTTGACAAGCATTTCGGGCTCGTCATCGACGACTAAGACACGGCCCGTTTCCATTTTCCCTTCCCTGGCTGAAGCGGCAGAGTTACCGTGAAGCAGCTTCCCACCCCCGGCTCGCTTTGTACCGTTACGTCACCACCGTGCGATTGGGCAACGCTGCGGGTCACAGCGAGACCCAGGCCGGTGCCGCGTGGGCCTTCCTTTGTGGTAAAGAAAGGCTCGAAGATTCGCTCGAGGAGCTCTTCCTCAATCCCGGGGCCCGCATCAGATACTTGAAGCTTGACGGCCCGCCCATCTTCCACGGCGTGAGTAATCACCGAGATCTCGCCCCCTTCCGGCGAGGCGTCCACAGCGTTCAACAACAGATTCAGAATCACGGTCTCAATCCCGTTATGGCTCGCCTGAAGCAGAGGGAGATCGCTCGCAAGATCCCAATCGACTCGCAGCGACTTCTTCGCCAGACCGGGCTCGAGGAAGTGTATGACCCTACCGACAAGCTCGTTGAGATCGAGCGGTTCACGTACGTCTGGCTCGTCACGGGACAGGCTTAACAGTCGGCGGGCCACCTCGCCCACACGCTCGGTTTGGGCTCTGATTACCCCAAGGTCGGCCTGCAGATCACTCTCCGGGCTGCCCTCACTGGCATCAAGGCTCAAGCAGTCGAGCCGGTTGAGGACGATGCCGATCGGATTGTTGATCTCGTGCGCTATGCCCGCCGCCAATTTCCCAGCCGCGGCCAACCGCTCTGATCGAAGCAATTGCTTTTCCAGAGTCTTATGGTGCGTCACATCCCTGATGATGAGGGTGCAGCCGAGGGACATACCCGAAGCATCATGTATCACGGTCTGTGAGAGGCTTACGTCGATAGGCTGCCCATCTTTTCGCACACGCCTCGTATGATGGTCGAGAATTGAACCACGCCGTCGCAGTTCACGTACAGTCATGGCCATCTCGCGCCGACTTTCCCTCCCAGTCGGCATTATGAGGTCGTTGACATTCTTGCCCACCGCCTCACCGCTTGTGTACCCGAACATTTTCTCAGCACCACGATTCCATACACGCACCCGGCCACCTGTATCCATCCGAATAATCGCATCCTCCGAATTCGCCAGAATCTCCTCAAGCTCGGCGTGTGCCTCCCGCAGTTCTCGCGATCTGGCTTCCACCAGACTCTCCAAGCCCTGCGTATATTCACGGAGCCGTTCCGCCATCCTGGCGAAATCGCCAGCCAGCTCTTCCAGCTCATCGTTGGTCTCGATGCTCAAGTTGTGGTCGAAATCACCGGCCGCGATGCCTCGCGCGCCCTCGCGAAGCTGATAAATGGGACGCGTGAATTGAGTCGCCGCCAGAAACGCCAGCATCATAGCGACACCAAAGACTATTAGTCCTGCGATCCCCACACGCGTCAGGAACCGTTGGGCTGGCTTGTTGATCACCGCGTTTGGCAGGCTGCGGTAGAGAAAAAGCGATACGCCATCAGACTCTTGCAGTTGCAGTGGCGTGAAGCTGACGAGCCGGTCTCCATCCGCCTGGAGGCTTCCCAGCTCCCCTGCGAGTACTCGATCGGCTACCTCACGTGAGAATTCGCCGAACAGGTTCAGATCCGGCTCGGGGGCTAGGAGGCTGCTCCAGTTGGCCTTGTACTCCGAGTGGTAAAGGAAACGACCATCAGGGCCCACCAGCCCCGTAACAGCCCCTGCCTCCCGTGAGCCTGGTTCCAGTGCATTGAACAACCAGGACGCGTATAGCTCGCCTACGGCGACGCCTAGGACTTCGCCTTGCAAATCATGGAGGGGAAGGACGACGGAGATTATTGGCAACGCCACTGCATCTCCGCCCCCATGCGGATAGGTCACCTCCGCTGGCAGCAGCAGCTCTTCATCGGCCTGCAGAGACTGAGCGCGATAAGCGTAATAGGCCCCTCCTGCGTCCGCACCTGCCGAGCCCCAGGCCAGACCTGTAGACCGACCCAGGAAGACTAATTCGCCGTCCGCGTAGAATAACTTCAGCTGGACGAAATACGGCTTGACCCGAAGGAAAGCGACGACTGAAGAGTCAAACGTCGCAGGGTCGGGTCCCGCCTCGAAGGCTCGTTGCAGAACCCCAATGGCAAGATAGCGCATGTCCGCCTGCGCAGTGGCCAGCAAATGTTCGGTCCGCTCTCTCGCTGTCTGGACCTCATTACCTAGCCGGGTCTCCGCCGACGCCTTCAGGTACTGCAGGGTCACGAAGCTCCCAAGCACTCCTGTCACGAGCAGCGGAACCGTAACCAGCACGGCGAAGGCAATCGCCAACTTGCTCCTGATCGGGAGCCGTGGAAAAAGCTTGTTAAGATTCACTAGCAAGCCCACCCGCCAAGCCGTTTACGTCGGAGTCGTTGCAGCTTCGGTGCCATGATCGGTGCAACTTGCCCCATCCTTGGTGCATACTGCCTTACGAGCCCGCTCCGTACTAGATGTAGGCAGAGATCAGGGAATCATCTGGGGCGTCTTGCCCCATCAAGTGTGACACTCAGTGTCCCACCGGCCCTGAGGGCCCAACTGGAAGGCGGAGCAACGCATGAGACCTCCGGGAATCCCCGTGCGGCGGCAAGCCTACCCAGCCCTCCTGCATATCAGCTTTAACCAGAGCTGGCCTCCAACTTTGGGAGCAGGAGGCGCCGGGTTGGAATCCCGGCGCCCCGACTGCTTCTTTAGTTCCTACGTGCGGGTCCATTGCCGCGTGAGAGCTTGACCACCGTCCTCGTGGACGGGCAGGGGCGTTCAATCGGTTCACACAGGACCACTCGGCATCCGAAAGTAGGACTCTTCCTTGGGGTTGTAACCCGACGCCAACAGTTGGCCGCGCCGGCTGATCCACTTCACTTTTTGGGCGAGAGGAAGCAACCAGTTGAGGACGAGCCTCGCCGGAGCGAGCGATAGCGTGATGAGGTTCCCGTGCTGCCGTCGAGCGTACCTATACAAACGGGACTCGTCCCTTGAATTTGCCAACCAGCGTATTGGTTAGCACGGGTAACAAGCGCGTGATGAGATCAATGGCGCGGGCATCTCGACCTATCAGAATCCGGGGATTGCCGCGCTCGACGCCGCGGAGAATGCGCTCCGCAACGCGCTCACCGGAGAGACCGCGCGAGGCAACAAACTCGGCTTCGACTTCTCTCTTTCTTGGATCCACGGCGCGCGCGCTTCGAATCAGTGCGGTGTGGGCAGGCCCTGGGTAGGCGCAAGTGACGCCGACATTAGAGCCGTACAGCTCGGCCCGCAGAGACTCGGTGAATCCGCGAACCCCAAACTTGGTGGCACAATACGCTGTCTTGGTGGGGAAACCCAGCAACCCAAACTCGCTGCAGATATTCACGATATGAGCCTGTGACTGCTGCCGCAGGTAGGGCAGAAAGAAGCGGCAGCCATGAATGACAGCCAGCGCATCAAGACCGTCACCGGCGGCGACACGATCAGCGCGCGCTTTATGCGTCAGGACTCCTTCGAGTACACGCCGAAGTTCAAGCTCGTCATCGTCGGCAATCACGAGCCGCGAATCGGGAACGTCGACGACGCCATGCGCCGGCGCATCCACATTGTCCCCTTCACGAGCCCGGTTCCAGAAGAGAAAAGGAACCGGCACCTCGTCGACGAACTGGTTGCCGAGGAAGCACCACAGATTCTTCAGTGGCTGATCGACGGTTGTCTGCTATGGCAGAAGAAGGGGCTGCATCCGCCGGAGGTCGTGCTCGCGCGTACTGAGGAATACTTCGAAGAGGAGGACGACATAGGCCGGTTCCTCGACGAGTACTGCGAGTTCGATCCGGAGGCGGAGACTTCTACTCGTAAACTCTTCTATTTCTGGCGTATCTTCGCAAATACCCAGGAGATTCCTGTCGGCACACATACGGACTTCACGCGTCGGCTGAAAAAGCGGAACGACAAGCAGCTCTCTGATTGCAGAGTATGGGACGGGGATCAGAGGCTTCGAGGTATCAGGGGCCTGCGGGTGCGCCCGGAAGTTGAGAGTGAGGGAGGTTTCCCACTCCCAAGAAGGCGGGGATGAGGGCGTCCAACACGACTGGCCGGCCGGTGGCGAGGTTCCTCCGCCGGGGTACTGGCCGTCCGGAAGTGGACTCTTAGCCGCTGGAAATCCGGTGCGGTGCCGATTGGCGGGCTCAACGTCGGCGTGCAGGGACCGGTTCTCGACCCATAAACGGCCAGTGCTAAGTGTAAGTGAAAGAATGCGTTGGGCGCGGAGTAGACCACTGGACCGGCATCGTGCTTACTATGACCCTCTCACTGATATGGGGTTCTCAGAAGTGCGGACGTTCTCGCGGTACTGAGAGCACTAACCCCGTTCGTAGCTATCCCAACTACGGAATCAGTGGTCCAAGTGGTCTGAGTGGGCAATGCGTTGTAGCAGTTGAACTTGCGGAAGACCAGACTGACATCCGAGGACCACTTGTATGTGGCTGCTCTTGCCGGCGGGTAGCGCCACGGCCGGTCCTGGTTGTTCGCCCGCGCCGGAAAGGTGCCCCGGAGGCCTCGGCTGAAACGCTACGCGCGCATGCACGACACCGCTAATCGAGCGGCAGACAGTGAAACAGTGACGCCACGCGCGTGCGTGGGACGCCGGCACTAAGTGCAAGTGGCGCAATGACTTAGGGGGCGAGAGGTCGCATAATGGACATTACGTAACTTAGAGCTGTAAGCCGTTGCAAGGCCCAAACATAGCAAATCCGCCATGTTTGCGGCGTGCGTAACTCATTCTGTGACAGCTATTTACCCCCCCCCGCCTGGGGCCCCTCCCCGGGGGCGGACCTGGCCGGCGACCACAGAGACACGAGAAAAATTTCCTGAGAGGGACCTGAAAAAAAAATTCCGGGAGACTTTAGAAGAATCATCGCACTCGAAACCTCGGCTTGTGCGATGGCCGTGACCCGGCGTCGAAACTCGAGGGGATAGGAGGTTACATGTTCAAATGATCGCACCACGTGACACCAAAGTGCGCAGCGAGAAAGCCGCTGCCCAGAAGGCCCCTCCCCTGCTGTCTTGGGACCAACTTCTCAGTGTTCCCCACTCCGAGATCCCCGCTCTTGTAGGAGAGCTTGAGCAGGCCAAGGCAACGTTACTTGCCCGGCTCGTTGAGCCGGAGAGCCGCGAGCCCGAGGAAGATTTTCTCCTTACGGCCGCCCAGGTGGCAGAAAAGCTCCAGGTCGAACGCAACTGGGTCTACCGCCACAAGGACAAGCTCGGGGCCATGGCGCTGAGTCGGAAGAAGCTCCGCTTCCCCTCGTCTGGGGTTGAAGCGTATCTTCGGAGGCGGAAGGCCGCTTCCTCAGGAAGGAGGAAGTGAGCCATGGCGAGCTACACAGGTAGCTTATACAAGAGAGGGCGTGTTTGGTGGCTGGCGATTTACGACCACGAAGGGCGAAAGCATCAGCAGTCGACCGGCACGCGAAACCGAAAGGAGGCCGAGGTTATTCTTCGCCGCAAGCTCGGCGAATTGGACAAAGGCCTGGGCGTCGCCCAGCCGACCAAGCTCACCGTGCGAGAGCTACTCGACGACCTGGAAGAGGACTACAGGATGAAGGGTCAAGCTAGCATGGATCGAGTGAAGGTCGCTCGCAAACACCTCGAAGGATTCTTCGAGCCCTCCCGGAAGGCGCTCACAATTCGAGGTAGCGATCTCCGCCGCTATCTTCTCCACCGAACGGAGGAGGAGAAGGCGTCGGCGGCGACGGTGCGCTACGAGCTTGCGATACTCCGTAGAGCCTTCGTGATTCAGCAGCGTCTCGAGGTGCTCGATCGGATCCCGGTCTTTCCTGAGTTCGAGGCCACCGCCGCGCGGGACGTTTACATCCCCGACGGCGACCACCGGGCTATACTGGCCCAACTCGATGACCCCGTAAGTCACCTTGTTACGTTCCTGTACTGGACGGGCTGGCGGGTCGGCTCTCGCGGCGACGAGGGAGCACTCAACTTGACTTGGGGTCAGGTGGATTGGTCGACGGGCTCTCTGCTCGTCGGCAAGGGCTCGAAGACGAAGAAACCCGGACGCTTCTTTTTCGACGCCGTACCCGAGGTCCAGGAGCTGTTGCGGGAGCTTCGAGGCCGGAACGAGAAGTGGGTCTTCGCACGGGCTAACGCCCAGCGTCTCGGGTACAAGTCCGCTCTGCATGCGTTCAAGGAGGCGCAGGCGGCGGGAGGAGTCGAGGGGTATCGGCTTCACGACTACCGCAGGAGTGTCGCGCGTCGCTTGGAGCAGGCAGGGATCCCGCGTTCGACGGCGATGCGAATAACCGGCCATCGTACGGAGAACGTTTTCCGGCAGTACGCAGTCGGCGAAGACGATGACGTCCGGAAAGCTCTGTCCACAGTCTTGTCTACAGTTTTGTCTACAGTCGCGCCTGATGAGCAGGGGGCGGAGCCGTAAGTCGTTGTGGGGTAAGTGGCAGGGGGGAGACTCGAACTCCCAACCCACGGATTATGATTCCGCTGCTCTGCCGATTGAGCTACCCTGCCAATAGTCAGGCGGCCTGAATTATACAAGGACCTGGGGCGGGCGTCTACTCATACTGCAGCGCCTACCAGACCAATAGAATCTCGCCGTCCCGGACCATCCCGTGGCTCTCCCGGAAGAGGCCCACAAGGCGGCCAGATACCCCGAAACGCTTGCTCGGCAGGGTAGCATCAGAGACCGCTTCAGGTGCGCACGATTGCCACGGCCCGCGCACACAACGCTTCTCCTTGCGTTCAGACGCTCGACCCTCAATATTGACAAGCACACAACACGAGGATTGAGGCGCCAGGCCCGCGGTTCTCACTGCACGAACATCTTTATACCTCGCCTGCCGAATACGCCTGCCAGCTGGACTGCCCTCGACCTTACTCGAAGCCCGTACTACAGCCGATCGCTGAGCTGACCTCAGTATCTCGCGAGCGTGGGACCATTCGTGGAGCACAGGCGAAGTCTCTCTCTCGCTAGCTGCGGCTGGCAGATAGTACGCACTTGAACGGTGTGAGCCCGGAAACCGGGATGGGTTGCGGTTGTGAGTCGTCCATTGCGTTACTGGGAGTCCTTCCGTGGATCCATTCAAGCCCCGAAGGCATCGGCCCACCAGAAATCCTGGCGGCAGTCTATCTAGGACATGCGGTTCGAGTACTGAAAGGAGGCGACCATGAATCGAGTAAGATTGATCGGGCGTTTGTTCATGCTTGCGGCTGCGGTCTCGTTGATCGCATTCGCAACGGCATCGACCGCCCCACCCAGTGCGACAGTACTCTGCGCTGTGCAAGAGGAGGCGGGGAACTGGCAGAACACCGACCCCAACACTCGAAGCATCACGAGGATCCAACTCCGATTCGTTTGCCAGGACCAGATTCTGAATGGCGAACTCTATCCCCCAGGACCCCCGTGGTACGTGCATGTCTTTGGCAAATGTCATCCCAGCGACTGCGACTGGGGAGAAGTAGGAGCCCAGAGACTCTCAACCGGTCACGTCTACGCTTTCTACAACCAAGGCTTCGCCCGCCGATACGTCTACGCGAGGATGTCGCAGTACCGTCCAGGGCAGCTCTGGGTGTGGACGTGGACGAACTTCACGGATCCAAATCGGCCGGACTACGGTGTGCACAACTGGTTTCAGAGGCAATAACAACAACGACAGAACTCGGAGGACTATCGTGAAGAACATAAAGACCCGCTTCGTCGCCGGGGTCTTCGTCCTCGCGTTCGCGATATTTGGATGCACCCGTGAGGAATCCCAGAACTCGGCAATGCTAGAGGACCTGGAGCCGTCGAGTCTAGCCGAACGCAGTCCGGCTCAGGACACTTTGCCTAGAGCGCTGCCCGGTGAGCCATTTCAACTGGCGACGCCGGACCAAGTACAGCCGTCAGCGATGCTCGATGATCTCGAGCCCGTAGCGCGGCCAGCCGGGGAAGCGCCGGAGGCGACCCGACCCATGCCGATGACGGAGGAGCCGAGGCCGCCGGCAAGGCAGGACTAGGAACTCCCGACCGGACGCATTCTCGGAGACGGCCACATCTCGGAGGTAAACCCACGCCGCGCCTAGCGCCGCAACAGAGCACGTGGCACCTCGCTCGCTCTTAGGAGAAGAACGATGGGATTCTTTAGCGATATTGGGAATGCCGTTTCCTCCGCGGCCTCAGCGGTGGGCGATGTCGTAGAAGATACGGTTGATGCAGTGGTGGACACGGTGGAGGACGTCGTCGATACGGTTGCCGATGCCGTCGAGGACGGCGTCGATGCGGCCACCGATTGGGCCTGCGAGCACGGGGGCGCCATTGGCTGTGGGATCGCCAACGTCGTGGGAGGGATCGTAGGAGGAGTGATCAAAGGGGCGAGAGACATTGTACACGATGTTCTGGACATCGTACGAGACGTCGGAGAGGTGGTCGGATCGATCTTACGATTAGATCTCCCCGGTCTCTTGAAGAACCTGGGAACGCTATTCTTGGATGTCGTTGATCTCTTTATTGACACGGTTCGTTTCTTTACGGGGGGCTACCTCGTTGGTGGGATCGTCCGGCAGTTCAAGCGATCGAGCCTTCGCAAGTTCGTGGAAAAACTCGTTGACGACACCTTCGGCGGTGATCCAGATCGCCTGCAACGAGTCCGCCAGGCGATCGGGCTAGATAACGGGGGCTTCGGTTTCCGTCTTCCCGCGGAGCACCGCGTATTCGTGATGGATTCCAGCACCGTTCCGCTCTGGCAGATGCATGAGGCCGGGACGATCGACCTGTACGCTTTGGCAGGCCTACTCAGCTTCGACTCGTTCTCGATTGGCGGGTCGAACCCGAATACGCTCATCAAGTCGGTTGCCGATGACGGCACCGACAACTGGTGGCCCGTCAACCGGTGGATCATCTCGAAGTACCTGGAGAGCCGTGGAAGGGACAAGCGACTACGAGTTTACGCGATGAACCGCCGCACCGTGGCGCAAATGCTCGAAACAGCCTCGGCGAAGCTCGAGGAAATCGCGGTGATACTCGAGTGGAACGACGGCGAGCGATTTGCCTGGTTCAAGGACTACACGCGGCAAGACATCACCGAGGCCGAGTACGACTTCAACACCAGCGGACTTGAGTCTCTACTCGCGCGCCCCGAATACAATCGCCCCGCCGGGATCAACTGTCAGTTACTCGCTCTTGGCGCATTCAAACTCGAGCGGTTCGGCCGCGTTGCCGGCCGCAACATTCGGCAGTGTGACGATTTCCCCAGCGATTGCGCCACACCGGGACGCACCGACCGATGCTGCATCACCATTCAGCGGGATAGCAGCTCTGGTGTCATCTACCGCAACGCTTATCCCACCGATCTCACGCAGTACGTCCTGCCTCACGAGATCGGACACTACCTGGGGCTCTGTCACTGTTGTCACAGTCCGGAGAGCGTCATGTGGACGTCACCCAAAAAAGACCCCACGGCGCATTGGGCCAGCGGTGGACTCGTAAGCCTATATTGGGAGAGCGAGCCTCACTTCTCGCTCAAGGACGGCAAGAACTGTTGGCGATTCATCGTGGCCGAGCTCGCCGCGTGCCTGACGGGAGAGCCGGAGGTGCGTGCGGTGCCCGCGGAGTTAATGGCGCGAAGGGTCTTGTCATCACCCGGGAGTTGTGCCGTGCCGGCGCAGGCTGAGAAGGAGCGCCCGGCCAAAATCCTCTAATCGGAGTCAGTACCTAGACGTGTAGACGCTCAAAAGAAACTTCCCGGATCGGGACTCAGTCGCCGCCATTCCCATTTGACCGCAGGTGTCGTCTGCGGTGTCGTTCAAATTTCCTATTGCGTTCAGGGCGATCAGCCACTCGTGGCCAGGTGTATGACCAGCGTGTTGTCACCCCGTTCCGCGACCGCAGCGGGAAACCAGCCGTTGAAGCCGGGAGCTTCCACGTATAGCGTGTCGCCGGATTGACGGCTCGCCGGTTCCTCCCCGAACCCCGTCGCGATGACCTCGCGCACGCCGTTGAACAGAGGGTGTGCACCGGCTCCGACCGTAAGCGCGCGGCGGTCGAGCACCTCGACCGCGCCTCCCGAGCCCTGGAGCTTGAGCCAGCGGGTATGAATGACCTCGCTGGCCGAGAGCCGCTCTACGTTCAACGGATCGAAGTTCTGCGGCCATAGCGGCGCGTTCGGAGCTGCGGACACTACGATCTTCCAGCCTGGCTGGCTGAGGAACTCTCGCTTGCTCTCGTCGCGCTCTCCGACGAGGGCGGCCACGTCGGCCCGAGCCCTCACCTCGGCCGCGCGCCGCTCCGGCCCACTGAACTCGCAAGGTTCGGGCGACCGCTCGGATAGTGCATCGAGCAGAAGCTCATCGAGGGGGCGGGTCAGCAGCTCAAGTCGCGATGGCCAGCCGGGATCGAATTGATCGAGGCTCAAGGCTAAGGCCGAGCCCGTTGCGTATGACCGATCTCGCACCTGCGATACGCTGAAACTCTCCAAAGGAAACAGGTCGAGGGGAGGCTGACCGGTCGCTTTAATCTCCACGTAGTTGGCCAGCCCCTCCTTGAGCTCGAGTCCGCGCTCGTATTCAACCGAACCCGGCGGCATCAACGCGAACCGCGCGCGGCGCATCGACAGCGCTGCAGTCACCCAACAGAGCCGGCTTTCGTCGTCTGTCGTGCCAAGGGAACGTCTCAGCGCCTCGGTTTCGAGCCTGCGGAATGCAAGAAGTCCAGCGCTTTCGAGCGGGTAGACAAAGAGCTCGACCTCGTTTGCCGTCCAATCGGGATGTCTTTGCGCCTGGAAGACGTGAAAGCTCTCGTGAATTAGCACAGCGGCGAGACCATCGGGTTCGCCCTGCCGCGCGATGAGCGTCGCCGTTTGCAGGCCTTCGATCTCCGCGCTACTGTTAGCTCGCACGTCCGGATACCAGCCATCCATGACCCAAGCTTCGTCTGTACCCTCGTAGCTCCGAAAAGGCGACGGCGGGCTCGGGTGCCGAAAAAGCCAGGTCTGGTGTCCATCATAGATGGCTACGGGCGTGCTGCGGGGATCAAAGCCTGGCCACAGTTCGGCCGAAGCCAACTTATCGAACTCGCTCAAGATCGCGAGCGCCTCGTGCTCCTGTGCGAGAAACGCCGGGGCGGCGATGGTCGCAAGCGCCAGTGAAATGGTAGCAGCAGTAACCCAACGCACGATTGGCCTCCTGTCGAGCTGGCGATCTACAGCGCGCTCGTTAGCGGGATCCCTCTTGGGCATGCTTGACTCAGGGCCACCGATTACTTATTCATTCGCGAATATATAATAACGTCACCGGGAGCGCCATGCCGGTCGATCGCTTGGGCGGATTCGAAGAGCTTGTTCTGCTAGCCACCGCGTCGCTAAACGGAGAGGGCTACGGGGTCTCGATCCAGGAGCAGCTGGAGTCAGAGTCGGCCCAGGTCATCTCGGTCGGAGCAGTGTACGCAGCGCTCGATCGGCTGGAGCGAAAGGGGTACGTCCATTCACGAATGGGTGGTGCCACTCGGGAGCGCGGCGGGCGCCGGAAACGGATGTATCGGGCTACGGCAAGCGGGCTCGAGGCGCTCAAGTGGATGCAACGCATCCGGTTGGGATTGTGGAGCGCGATCGAGTCGTTGGAGGCGATCTAATGGGATTGTCTGATCGACTCATCCATCTGCTGTGCGACCAGACGCGCCGCGAAGAGCTGGCTGGTGACCTGATGGAGCTCGCGCACCGACGTGCTGCGCGGATGGGGTGGGGTCGTGCGAACCTGCGTCAGGGCTTTGATATCGTCAGCGTGTGTGTCCGCCAATCGCGTTTCCGCGGCCTCGCCCTGCGGAGGTTGGGCATAGGTCTGGCGGTCGGTGCGCTTCTTGCCGCGCTGCTGCCAAACGATGCAGCAATGTCAGGTTCCTTCACCGTGAACGCACGGGACCCGGCTGGCGAGTTCACCCTTGAAGTCGAAGACGGTCGGGTGTTGTCCGCCACGCTGGACGGAATTCCGGTCAGTCCCGAGCGACTCAGACAGCGCAGTACCGATCTTACAATTCTCGGCGGCGCCGGAGACCGCGACTTTTCCATCGAACTGCAGGCCCGCGGGATCCGCTGGGTTGCTCGTGTGCCGCGCGACGGTCTGCATTGAGATTTGCGTTCATCGGTGGACAGAGGAAGCGGACAGCATGCCCCGGTTAGAGGTCCGGCCGCGCCCTCAGGCGCGACGGTTTCTCGGAACTGTCCACAGAGGCCATGACACGCTCCGTGAAGTCCTGGCGGTCTTCGAGGGTCTCGACGCGATCGGTGAGTCGGTTCACGGCTTCGGTCAGGCGTGCCACCTCTTGAACGCCGGCCTTTCTCGACCGCTCGATCGTCATGGCCTCGAGCAGACCACCGAGTCTCTTCGCTATCGGACGTAGAATGAGAACGCCGGATGCGGAAAGAATCAGTGTTACGCCTAAGATTACGGGCGCCAAGTCATACGCGGGGATTTGCATCTCTATCCCTTAATCTCGCCATGTGTTCTCTCCGCGGCGCGCACGGTCTCGCGGCGCTGATCCGGGCGATCCTACCCTCCTACGCCAGGTAATCCAGCTCCGTTTCAGATCCCGGCGCCTTGCGGGGGCCGCCTTCTACTTGGCGTCGTGCCCCTCTTCAATTGTGGTAGAGTCCGCAGGCTCCGGCTCCCGGAACCGATAGAGGATCTCGCCGTCCCGGACCATCCCGTAGTTCTCACGGGCCACGCGCTCGATGGCCTCGGGGTCGTTCTCCAGTTCCCAGGCCGCGGCGTGCAGCGAGTCGATCTCTGCTTCGGTGACCGACAGCTGGGCCGCGCTCTGCTGCTCCAACTCCTCCAGATTCCCGACCTGGAAGACCGTGTACTCGCCGCCGAAGATCGCGAAATAGACCGCCAACAGCAGCATGCCGACGATGGCTACATCGACGAAGCGCTTCCCAACCCGCGCCTGCTTAACCTGACCCTTTCTTCGCTTCGCCACTTCTCCCCCTCACGTTCATCCCCGATTCCCAATGGGCTGGCCGGTGCCGTACTCGGCCCGGTTCCCCAACTCTTCCTCGATCCGCAGCAGCCGATTGTACTTGGCCGTCCGCTCGGAGCGCGACAGGCTGCCGGTCTTGATCTGGCCGACACCGGTGGCCACGGCCAAATCCGCTATGAATGTATCCTCGGTCTCGCCGGACCGGTGCGAGATCACCGCTGTGTAGCCCGCCGTTCGGCCCAGCTCGATCGCCTTCAACGTCTCGGTGGGCGTGCTGTTCTGGTTCAGTTTAATAAGGATCGAGTTAGCCACATCCGCGGCGATGCCCCGCAGCAGCCGCTCGGTGCTGGTCACAAATATATCATCCCCGACAAGTTGGACCTGGTCGCCCAGCCAGCCGGTCAGCTCCTTCCAGCCGTCCCAGTCGTCCTCGCCAAGACCATCCTCCAACGAGACAATGGGGTAGTGCTCGACCCACTCGCGGTACATCTCGATGAGGTCCTGGGCCGTGAGGCCTTCACGGTTGGAGATATGGTAATTGCCTTCTGTCCCCAATTCGGACGCCGCCACGTCGAGGGCGAGCGCGATCTGCTCGCCGGGTACGTAGCCGGCGCGCTCGATGGCCTCCATGACGAGCTGCAACGCCTGGTCGTTCGATTCGAGGTCGGGCGCAAAACCGCCTTCGTCGCCCACGGCCACCGATAGCCCGTTCTCCTTCAGCAGCTCTTTCAGAGACTGAAACACCTCGGCACCCCAACGCAGACCGTTGTGGAACGAGTCGGCGCCGATGGGCATGACCATGAACTCCTGGACGTCCACGTTGTTCGACGCGTGGGCGCCGCCGTTCAGAATGTTCATCATGGGGATCGGCAGCACGCGGGTGAGCGGGCCGCCCAGGTATCGATAGAGCGGCAGCTTCAACTGTTGAGCCGCTGCGCGGGCGCCCGCCATCGAGACCGACAGGATCGCGTTGGCGCCCAGCTCCGATTTGTTCGCGGTGCCGTCCAGCTCGATCATGGTGCGGTCCAGTCCGACCTGGTCAACCGGGTCCAGCCCGGTGACCGCGGGGCCGATGACCTTTTCGACGTTCTCGACGGCCTTGGTGACCCCTTTGCCCCGATAACGTCGTTTGTCACCGTCCCGCAACTCGACGGCCTCGTGCTCGCCAGTGGAGGCGCCGCTGGGCACGGCGGCACGACCCCTGATGCCGTTTCGGAGGATGACGTCGGCCTCGACGGTGGGGTTGCCCCGGGAATCGAGGATCTCGCGCGCTCGGACTTCTACGATCTCAGGCATGATCCTTACTCGCTCACGCTACGTGTTCGGCGGTCAAACGCTCGGGCCCCTTATACCCCGCCGGTGCCCGCTGCTTCGCCATCATCTCGGCCATCTGGGCGTGGACGCGCATGATTAGCGCGTCGCGGTCCTCGTGGCCGAAGCGCGACGTATCGACGGGCGTTCCGTATTGCAGGGTGATGGGTGCGGGGCGCAGACGAAAACCGCGTTTCGGAAGTATGTCGAATGTGCCGTCTACTATCGTAGGAACGATGGGGACGCCGGCCTCGATGGCCATGACGAACGGCCCCTTCTTGAAGCGCTGCAGGTTTCCGGTCAGCGAACGCGTGCCTTCGGGAAACGTGACCGCTGTGCTTTTCTCTTCCTTGATGCGTCGGCCGGCGACCTTCAACGACTCGACGGCCGAGGCGCGGTGGCCGCGATCGACGAAGACGTGACCGGCGCACTCCGAGGCGCGGCCGAAGATGGGGATCTTGCGGATCTCTTTCTTAGCCACGAAATGGTTGCGCACCGGCATGTTGGCGGCAACGGCCCAAACATCCCACATCGATTGGTGGTTGCAGCAGATGACCTGCGGATTCTCGCGGTCGATGTTCTCCAGCCCGGTGACGTGGACCGGTGTACCGCTGCTCCACAGCATCCCCTTGCTGAACACGCGGCCGCACCATTGGAAGTAGCCGCGCGGCATACCCAGGTAAGCCCCGATGACCCCGACAAGGCCGATGGTGCCCAGGACGGTCACCGCCACGCATGTTACCCAGATGGATCGAATCACGTCGCTTCGCTAAGCCGTTTCAAAATGATCATAACCCGAGGAGTCCAACCGGACCTCCTCACCATCGCGAAAAACCCGCACGCCGGCGCCGGATACGACGCGGCCTACGCGGGTGAGGGGGATCCCGAAGGTCTGCGAGAATTCTACGACTGTCTCTCCCTTGAATATGCCACTCGGGACCGCCACCAGCAATTCGTAGTCCTCGCCGCCGGCCAGGCCCAGCTCGGGCTGTACCCCTGAGACCAACGGCAGCTGGTCCCAATCGATCTCGATCCCCACACCGGAGGCGGCGGCCACGTGCCCCGCGTCTGCCACCAGGCCGTCGGATATATCGATCGCCGCCGAGGCGCCCCGTGCAGCCAGCCAACGAGCCTCGCGCACCCGCGGTGACGGGGACCAGAAGCGCTGGCGCCATAGCTCGGAGGCCCGCTCCCCGGCCTTCCAAGCCAGCACCGCCGCGGCGGCGCCGCCCAGGCTGCCGGTGACCCAGACGTCATCTCCCGGTCGGGCCCGACTCCTCAGCAACGGCGCCTCCACCTTGCCGAGGGCCGCGATATCGAGGACCAGCTGTTGTCCCCCGTGTGACAGATCGCCCCCGACCAGGGCCGCACCCGAATCCTGAGCCGCCTCGCGACAACCAACCCCAACCTGTTCGGCAAGCTCTGGACCCCACTCGGCCGGTACGGCCAGCGAGACGAGAACCGCCAGCGGCTCGGCGGCCATCGCCGCCAGGTCCGAGATCGCGGCCAGCACGGCCCGCCGACCGATCTCTTCTTTCGAGCCCCACGCTTCTTCGAAGTGGACGCCCTGAAGAAAGAGATCGACGGTCACGGCCAGGTAGCCGTCGCCCGACTCGATCAGCGCGCAGTCGTCACCCGCGCCCAGCGTGACCATGGAGCCGGGGGCCACCGCTCCCTGGAGCACGCGGCGGATGACATCGAATTCGGATCCGGGACCGAGCGGAGTGGTGCTCACCGCGGCGGCGGTTGGTCGAAGAGGACGAAGGGAAGTGGCGGTGCTTCGGCGCCGGGATTGTTGAGCGCGGCCGGGATGCTCTCTACCAACTCGAGCGAAGTGCGTCCAAGCGTCGGACCCAACTGGGCGGCGCGGCCGCAGTAGAAGAGTGCGATGCCCAACGCCTCGCGGCGTGGCATGCGGGCGGCGAGCATGGCGCCACCGGCGCCGGAGAGAACGTCTCCGGAGCCGCCCGAGGCCGCGGCCGATGATCCCGACGAAGTGACGAGCACCGGCTCGTGGCTCAGCGCTATCACCGACGGCGCGCCCTTCAGCAGCACCGCCGAGTGCAGCTTCTCTGCGGCCAGTGCGGCGATAGCGACGGGGTCGGCGGTGATCTCCTTTATAGTCAATCCCAGCAGCCGGGCCATCTCGCCGGGGTGGGGCGTGATGGCCACGGGCCGCAGCCGAGCGACCTCGGCCAGTTGCCCCTGTTTCGCGGCCAGCATGTTGAGGCCGTCGGCGTCGATGAGGATAGGAGCGGCGCCCGAATAGCTCAGGGTTCGCTTCAGTCGCTCGCCCGCCAACTTGTCCTGCCCGAAGCCGGGACCGGCGACGACGGCATGGGCCCATTCGCCGGCCTCGGACATGGCAGCATCATCGTCGATGTCGACGAAGATCGCTTCGGGCACGGCGGTCTGATAGATCTTGCGGTTGGCGGCGTCGGAAGCGATGCGGACGATGCCGGCGCCCATGGCCAACGCTCCCCGGGCCGCCAGCACCCCTGCCCCGGCCATGCCTTTGCGACCGGCGGCGATGAGCAAGTAGCCGGCGTCGCCCTTGTGAGCGTCGGGCGCGCGGCGCGGCAACTTCTGGCTGGCCCAATCCGGCGTGATGACCTCGGCCGACACTTCGTCGCTCCGCACGGGTGGAAACCCGATCTCGGCGGCGATGATGCGACCGCAGAAGGAGCGCGCGGGCTGGAGAAGCAGGCCGAGCTTGGGATAGCCGAGCGTCACGGAGACGTTCGCGTCGACGCAGGCACCGGGCACCTGGCCGGTGCTGTAGTTAACGCCCGACGGTCCGTCGACGGCCACGCGCACCCCGTTGCTGGAGTTCATCGTGTCGATCATCCGCGCCGCACGCTCGTGGGGCGCGCCGCTGGTCCCGGTCCCCAGTATGCCGTCCAGGATGACGCGAGCGGACGCGAACTCGGATGCGGCGGACTCGGCGGCGAGGACGGGAACCTCCCAACGATGCGCCAGCGCGGTATCGGGAGGTTGACTGCCGGCCTGGATCGCGATGACGTCTCGACCCCAGGCGCGCAGCACGCGGAGCGCTATGAACGCGTCGCCGCCGTTGTGACCGCTGCCCACGGCGGCCACGACCTTACCTTCGGGAAAGAAATGCTGGACGACCTGAGCGATGGCTCGGCCGGCGCTCTCCATCAGAAGGCGCTCGGGTACACCGTGTTCCTCTCGCGCCCGCCGATCTATCTCGGTCATCTCGGCTGCGCGGGGCAACGGCAACCGCTCGACGCCGTAGAGCTCGCTCATCGGTTCCATACCCTGTTCGGATCCAGACGCTGGGATCCTATACTGCGGCTATTTGTAGGATTGCTGGATATGGCGACCGAAGCTGATCTCGCCGTTGTCGATGCGAATGTTGAAGCCGCACTCCGGGTTACTGCAAACCCAGGCCTTGTACATGATGGGTGCGCCTTCACGACCGTAATCCGACAGCGGGACCATAGACCCGTCGTTACACTTCCTGCACACCGGGAATTCCTGCTCGCGCTCCAACTGATTCCCCCCCTCCCTTACTTGTTACCTGAACAGATAGTCGTGGCGACTCCTACTGACGGCGCGGCTCGAGCCGTCCCCAGGGATAGCAATCGAAGGCATCGTCGAAGTCGAATACGTTTTGGAAGTCGTCCAGACTATCGTCGTCCTGCTTGATGAGCACGCGGCACTCGATCAGTGCGTATACGATCTCGCCCATATCGGTGGTAGAGTGGATCCCCCAATGCTCCAGGACCGTTCGGGCCATGGGCCCGAAGCGCTCGAGGGCCAGGTCGCGACATCCTTCCGCCAGCTCTTGACCCGTGATATGGCGAGGCTCGTCCAGTTCGTCGATGGCGAACTGCAGCGCGGCGAGGACGAATAGGTAGGCAGCGTCCGAGTAACGCGGATTCCACTCCCGAAGCTTCTCCAGCAGGTTCTGACCCACCATAATAGCCCCGCCCGTCCCCTCAGATCCCCGATTCCAGAGGAGTCTCGGCCCCAAATATCACCGGCACTTCGCGATCCACGTTACACACAACATGAAAGCTCTCGCGGTATCAGCGTGGAGTCAAGGGCAGTGGATTTGGCGCTATTTCGGGCCCGTTCGGGCCCGAAATGGCTTGAGTTGGTAAGTAACCGAGTAATAGAGCAATCGAGACTGCGAGTTCAGAGTGACCCCCAAATGGTTGAGCCGCGGCTTCTGGGAACTCCGCGGCTCAATTACTCAATTGCTCTATTACTCGTTTACTATCTCACTCCCAAAACGCCCGTGGCTGCCGCTCAGGAAACCCGTTCAGCGAGCCATGCGTCGTAAAGCGGAAAGTCCCGACACATCTCCCGCACGTCTTCGCGGATCTGAGCGGCGAGTGCAACGTCGCCGGTCGAGCTGAGGATATCGTCGATCCAGCCGCCGATCCGCCCCATCTCGGCGACGCCCATCCCACGCGAGGTGAGGGCCGGGGTACCGATGCGGATGCCCGAGGTGACGAACGGCGAACGGGTCTCGAACGGGACGGTGTTCTTGTTGACGGTGATGCCGGCGCGGCCCAACGCCTCCTCTGCTTCCTTGCCCGTAAGGTCGGTAGGCGTGAGGTCGACCAACAACAGGTGCGTGTCGGTCCCGTCGGCGACGAGCTTGTACCCACGTGCCTTCAGCTCGCCGGCGAGGGTCTGCGCGTTGACGATGACCTGGCGTGAGTATTCCACGAACTCATCGGTCATCGCTTCTCGAAGGGCCACGGCCTTGGCGGCGATGACGTGAATCAACGGGCCGCCCTGCATGCCGGGGAATACGGCCTTGTCGATGGGCTTGGCCAGCTCCTCTTTCACCAGAACGAGTCCACCGCGGGGACCGCGAAGCGTTTTGTGTGTGGTGGTGGTCACGGCGTCGGCATAGGGGACGGGCGACGGGTGCAGCTTGGCCGCGATGAGACCGGCGATGTGTGCCATGTCTACCATGAGGCGCGCGCCGACCTCGCGAGCAATCTCGCCGAACCTCACGAAGTCGATGGTCCGGGGGAACGCGCTGGCCCCGGCGACGATTAGTGCGGGCTTGTGTTCGCGTGCCAGGTCCCGAACCTGGTCGTAGTCGATGTCCTGGTTATCCTCACGCACGCCGTAGGGGACGATGTTGTACCACTTGCCGCTGAAGTTGACCGGCGAACCATGGGTCAGATGACCGCCGTGTGAGAGGTTCATGCCGAGTATGGTGTCGCCGGGCTCGAGGATCGAGAAGTAGACACCCATGTTCGCCTGGGCACCGCTGTGCGGCTGGACGTTGGCATGGTCGGCGCCGAACAGCTCGCAGGCGCGCGTGCGAGCCAGGTCCTCGACCACATCGGCGTACTCGCAACCGCCATAGTAGCGCTTGCCGGGATAGCCTTCGGCGTACTTGTTCGTGAATACGGACCCCATCGCCTCGAGGACGGCCGGCGATACGAAGTTCTCGCTGGCGATTAGCTCGAGCCCTTCTCCCTGGCGTTGTATCTCGTCAAGAAGCGCCTGATACACCCCGGGATCGACCGATTCAAGGTTCTTCACTGCATTTCCTCCCCGGCGGACTGCCCCATGTCGATCTTCTTCACGCGCCGTTCGTGGCGACCGCCGTCGAACGACGTCTGCAGAAATTTCTTCAGTATTCCGAACGCGGTGCCCTCATCGATGAAGCGGGCCGGCAGGACGAGCACGTTGGCGTCGTTATGACTTCGGGCCATCTCACCCACCTCTTCGCTCCAGGCAAGCGCCGCCCTGACCCCGGCATGCCGGTTGGCGGTCATCGACATCCCGATGCCTGACCCGCACACCAACACGCCGAGCTGGCACTCACCGCTGGATACGGCACCGGAAACGGCATGTCCGTAGTCCGGATAGTCGGTGGACTCGCTGGAATGCGTCCCATAATCCACCGCCTCGAACCCCAGCTCGGCCAACACCTCGCCAAGACGCTCCTTCAAGTCGAACCCGGCATGGTCCGAGCCAAGCGCTACTTTCGTCACTGCGCGTCGCTCTTCAGGCTCGCGACCGGTGCAGCGTGCCAACCCGCTCGATCCGCCGCTGGGCGATTTTGTCCGCCGCTTCGGCTGTGGTCAACTTTTCTTCCCGAGCCAACTCGAAGACCTCCAGCAGCGTCTGGTAGATCTCGCCGGCCTTCCGCTTCGACCGTTCGGTGCTCCAGTCGGCCAACTCGGAGTAGACGTTGATCAACCCGCCGGCGTTGATGACGTAGTCCGGCGCGTAAAGTATGCCTTTAGCCTGGACGGCCTTGGCGTCGTCCTTGGTGGCCAACTGGTTGTTGGCGGCACCGGCGATGATATTGACGTTCAGTCGTGGGATCGTCTCGGAGTTGACGATGGCTCCCAAGGCGCACGGCGCGAAGATCTCGGCTTCGATATCGTAGATCTCGTCCGAGCCGACTCCCTCGGCGCCAAAGTCCTCGACGCAGCGATCGACCTTGTCCTGATGGATATCGGTGACGTAGAGCTTCGCACCTTCGGCGGCCAGGTTCTCGCACAGATAGTAGCCCACGTGGCCGACCCCCTGGACGGTCACGGCTTTGCCTTTGAGGGAATCGTCGCCGTAGAGCTCGAGGGCGCAGGCCTTCATCCCGCGATACGTGCCGTAGGCCGTCACCGGTGACGGATCGCCAGAGCGGCCCGCGATACCGACGACGTTTTCGGTCTCCATATGGACGTAGTCCATGTCTTCAACGGAGGTGCCGACGTCCTCGGCGGTGATGTAGCGGCCCTTGAGCGTCTCGACGGCACGGCCATGCGCTCGGAAGACCATCTCACGACGCTTGGTCTCCGGGTCTCCGATGATGACCGACTTGCCTCCGCCCAAATTCAATCCGGCCACCGCCGCCTTGTAGGTCATCCCCAGCGATAGGCGGAGCACGTCGACAAGCGCTTCCTCTTCTGAATCGTAGTTCCAGAATCGGCAACCGCCGAGCGCCGGCCCCAAGGTCGTGTCATGGATCGCGATGATGCCGAGGTAGCCTACCGAGTCCTCCCGGGTGAATAGCACCTGTTCGTGTCCATACTTCCCCATCGACTTGAAGACTTCCATCTTCGCACCTCGTCTTTCTATATATCTACGCTTCGTGGGTACACTAAGACTCTGTTGCCCTCTCCTGATATAGAGTCCTGACGATCACCAGCCGCTGGATCTCGCTGGTGCCTTCGTACAACTCCGTCACCTTCGCATCTCTGAACAGTTTCTCGACGGGATAGTCCCGCATGAACCCGTAGCCACCGAAGATGTTGACGGCCTGCCCCGTGACCCAAACGGCGGTCTCGCTGCAGTGCAGTTTGGTCATGCTGGAAAGCTGCATGTCTGCATCGCCCTCGTCCCAAGCCTTGGCGGCGCGATATAGCAAGCCCCGGGATGCTTCCACCCGCGTCGCCATGTCGGCGATCTTGAAGGCGAGCCCTTGGAAATCCTTGATCGCTCGGCCGAACTGCTTGCGCTCGGCCGCGTAATCGATGGAATGCTGGAGTGCCGCCTCGGCGATCCCCAGCGCCTGTGCCCCGACGCCCAGGCGCCCACCCTGCAGGGTGGAGAGCGCATAAATGAAGCCCTTATGCTCTTCTCCCAACAGGGACTCGGCGGGCAGGCGCATGTCATTGAAGGCGACCGATACGGTCTCCGAGCCGCGGAGTCCGGTCTTGTCCTCTTTCTTGCCAACGACGTAACCTGGCGTGTCGGTGGGCACGATGAAAGCACCGATCCCTCGGGGCCCGCGACGGTCGCCGGGCTCGTCGGTCCGCACCATCACCAGGGTCACGCCTCCCGTGCCACCATTGGTCACCCACATCTTCTCGCCGTTCAACACCCACTCGTCGCCGTCGCGCACGGCCCGTGCCTTGAGGCTGGCCGCATCGCTGCCCGCGTCCGCCTCGGACAGCGCGAACGCTCCGATGCACTCACCACTCGCCATGCGCGGTAGCCACCTCTTCTTCTGCTCGTCACTCCCGTACTTCAAAATCATCTGGGTCGGCAACGAACTGTGCACCGACATGGTGATCGCAACGGATGCATCACCCCAGGCGATCTGCTCCACGGCGATGAGATAGGTGAGCATACCCAGGTCCAACCCACCGTACTCCTCGGGCAATAGCATCCCGAAGAACCCCAGCTCGCCCATGGCCGGAATGACCTCGGAGTGATACTGCGACTTGGCATCCCACTCCGCGCTCTTGGGCCGGATTTCGCCCTCGGCAAACTCGCGGGCAAGCTGCCGGATTTGTTCTTGTTCTTCGGTTAGTGTGTAGTCTCGCTTCATCTAGGCTTCGTGCTCCGATAGTCCTTCGTACTCCGATGTAGGGCGACCTGTGATCAGTAATCAGTAACCAGTGACTCCGATGGCGGTCGCATGATCATCTAGGCGAGCAGGCTGCTCTCGTAGATGATGCTGAGATCGCTACGGAATTACTGGTTACTGATTACTGATCACAGGTGCCCTTACCTTGATTCATCCCAAAGCCAACATCTCAGTCGTAAGCGTAAAACCCGCGACCGCTCTTCCGCCCAAGCCAGCCCGCGTCCACGTACTTCCGTAACAGCGGGCAGGGCCGATACTTGTCCTCGCCCAGGTCGTTGTGCAGCACCTCAAGGATGAAGAGACATACATCTAGCCCGATCAGGTCCGCTAGCGCCAGGGGGCCAATGGGGTGGTTCATTCCCAACTTCATGATCTGGTCGATCGCCTCGGCCTCGGCCACATCTTCGTGCAGGCAGTAGATGGCCTCGTTGATCATGG
>JBDHGH010000016.1:0-31627 GCA_039589995.1 Gemmatimonadota bacterium
GACATCCATTTCAATTACCAGCTCGCCATAACGGCCGCCGAGGCCGGTGTGGCCAAGCTGCGCCTCAACCCTGGAAACATCGGCGACGCGAAGCGGGTGCGTGCCGTTGTGGACGCGGCGCGCGAGCGCGGGCTTCCCATCCGCATCGGCGTGAACGCCGGCTCGCTCGAACGTGATTTGCTGGCCGAGTTCGGTAGCCCAACGGCCGAGGCGATGGTCGAAAGCGCCCGACGACACGTCCGCGTCCTCGAGGACGAGGGCTTCGAGGACATCGTCATCTCATTGAAGGCCTCGCACGTGCCGCTGATGATCGCAGCCTATCGGTTGGCCGCGCACGAGTTCGCGTACCCGCTGCACCTTGGGGTCACGGAAGCGGGCACGCCACGCGCCGGCAACATCAAGTCGGCGATCGGCATCGGTACGCTACTAGCCGAGGGCATCGGAGACACTCTGCGCGTCTCGCTTTCCGCCGACCCGGTGGAGGAAGTACACGCGGCACGCACCATTCTCGAATCGCTGGACCTTCGCCGCGAGAGCATCCGAATCGTCGCTTGTCCGGGGTGCGGTCGGCTACAAGTCGATCTGATCCGCCTGGCCGAGGAAGTGGAGGAGCGCACTCGCGACATCCGCAAGCCACTGACCATCGCGGTTATGGGCTGCGCGGTGAACGGACCGGGGGAGGCCCGCGAGGCCGACATCGGTATTGCAGGCGGCAAGGGCGAGGGTTTGCTCTATGTGCGCGGGGTGGTCGCGCGCAAGGTGCCAGAGGCGGAGATCGTCGACGCACTTCTTCAACTGATCGATGAAGTCGAGCCCGATCCGAATCGCGCAGCGGCCGGTGACGGTACGGTGAGTTTCACGCCCGATTGGGCCGACGGCGGCACGGTGTCGGCTTCATAGCTCGCTACTAATCGCGGAACGTCAGAATGGCTGAGAAGGAAGCGGTAAACGTCGGAGTCGTCGGTTGCGGCGCCATCGCCCAACTCGTCCATATTCCCAACCTCATGGAATTGCCGGCTGTGTCGGTCGCCGCTGTCTGCGACGACAACAAGCCCAAGGCTCAATTGGTCGCAGAGCGCTTCGAGGTCCCCGCCGTTCATTCGTCGGTGGAAGAGATGGTGCAGCATCCCGGGCTCGACGCGGTGATCGTCTGCACACCGAACCAGCTGCACTCCGAGCACACGGGCCAAGCGCTCGAAGCAGGCCTGGCTGTCCTATGCGAGAGGCCGTTGGGTACCAGTAGGATCGAGGTAGGCGAGACGTTGAGATTGGCCGAGAGTTCCGGCAAAACGCTGATGGTCGCCAACAACCATCGATTCCGGCCGGACGCGTGGGCGCTGCGCCGCTTCATCAGCGCTGGCGAGTTGGGGGAGATCTTCCACGTCCACTCGACTTGGCAGCGGCGTCGTGCGCGGCGACCGCGCATCAGCGAATGGCGCTTGAATCAGCAACCGGGCAGCGGTGTGCTCATGGATCTAGGGGTTACGAACCTCGACGCTTGCCTCTGGCTGATCGACTATCCGGCGCCCGAGCGCCTCACGGCTTATCTACAGGACCGCGACGAGGATGGAGTGGACGACTCCGCGGTCGTACTGGTAAGGCTGGAAGGCGGCCTGACCTGCGCCATTGCGGTCAGTTGGGACCTGGCGGCGATCAAGGATCGCCACGCGCTGGTGTCGCTCGGCTCCGAGGGGTTCGGATCTCTGGCTCCCTTTGTCGTGCAGCGAGAGATCGCGGGCAAGGTCGTCGACGTAACGCCGCGCCTGGGGCCGGAAAATAGCGACGAGAACGTCTACAGAGCGTCTTACCGCCGCGAGCTGGAGTACTTCCTTGGGGCGGTGAGGGGTGAGCGCCGGGAGCCGCTGCCAATGGAGCAGGAGACACTGATGGGCATCGTCGACGCCTGCTACCGATCGGCTGAAGAGGGCCGCGAGATCGTGCTGTGAAGCACCCAATCCTGCCGCGGGGGAAGGAACTCGGCCTTCCGATAGTCAG
The DNA here is from genome assembly GCA_039589995.1 of Gemmatimonadota bacterium. GTDB lineage: Bacteria > Gemmatimonadota > Gemmatimonadetes > Palauibacterales > KS3-K002 > JBDHGH01. The sequence continues at coordinate 1,996 of JBDHGH010000016.1, forward strand.
CGGTATACTGCTCACACTCTCGTTCCCTCCTTTCCATCTGCTGCTGCCTCCGTTCGTCGCCATCGTTCCGTATCTCGTTTTCGTCGCCGAGAGCTCGCCGGACCGCGCGGGGGGCCGCTCGGTTTGGCGTGGGACGTTCTGGATGGGCGTCGTCTTCTACGGCACGCTTCTCTACTGGCTGTTCGCCGCGCTCGTCTACTACACCTGGCTGTCGCTGCTGGGCTACGTGATCACGTTCGTGGTCCTGGGATCGTTCCTGGGCTCAGCCGGTTGGGCGATCCACTACACGCGAACGCGTCGCGGGATTCCTTTCTGGATTTCGTTGCCGCTTTTCTGGACGACCGCGGAGTGGTTGCGTGCCCAGCTGGGTGACCTCGCCTTCCCATGGCTGGGCTTGGGCCACTCGTTGTCTGGTTTCCCGGCCCTCGTCGGCTTCGCCGATCTGGGGGGAGCACGCGGTGTGACGGTGTGGCTGTTGGCGATCAACGCGGTGCTTGCGGAATGGTGGTTGGAGGGGCTGAAGTTGCGTTGGCGTCGATGGGCGATAGCGACCCTAGTATTGCTCGCGGTCCCGGTGGGCTACTCGGTGGTTCGGTGGAGCACCCTGGAAACCCGACCGGCGGCGCGCGTGCTGGTGGTCCAACCGAACATCCCGGAGGACCTCAAACTGGATCGTGCCGTAGCGCTCGACACCAGCCGCGTCGCCCTCGACAACCTGTCCCGTCGCCAACTCGCTGCCGATTCCGGTATCGATCTCATGCTTTGGCCCGAGACCGCGCAGCAGGCCCTCTACGATCGGGCCATCGACTGGACGATGTGGGCGGTGGGGCTCGCTGATGAGCACGACGTTCCGCTCCTGTTCGGCACCCTCGATCTTCAACAGTATCCGGATGGCGGCTACGACTACTACAACGCCGCGCTGTTCATCAACGCCGATGGACAGCAAGCCGGTCTGTACCGCAAGAACTACCTCGTACCCATCGTCGAGCGCGTTCCTTATGTCCCACTTAGTTGGCTCAGAAAGGCGAGAGCAAAGGCGGCCCAAGGGTGGAGGCTTCCATTGCTCGGCGACGTCGAGAAATTCCTCACCTGGTTCGGCGGCTTCGGCCGCGGCGGCGAAGAACCGGTGATGAGCATCGATGGCGCCACGTTCGGTGTCCTCATCTGCTACGAGTCGATCTTTCCACAGGCGGCGCGGGCCTACAGGAGAAACGGCGCCGACTTCCTGGTGAACATCACCAACGATGCCTGGTTTGGCCGGGAGCGACCCTGGTGGAGCCAGACCAGCGCCCTCTACCAGCACCCGGCCCACATGGTGATGCGCGCCCTGGAGAACCGCATCGGGGTCGCCCGAGCGGCCAACACGGGGATCTCGCTTTTCATCAACCCCCGGGGGCAGGTCAGCCAGGCGACCCCTCTCTTCCAGCCCGACGCCCGGATCGCCACAGTGGAGACCTCGGACGGACTGACCCTCTACGCCCGCCTGGGCGATTGGGTGGGCTGGCTGTGCGCTCTGGCCTCGGGCATCCTGCTACTGGGTATCTGGCGTCAGAGCCGCCTGGCCGCGCGTGGAACCCCGAGGGGTAGTAGCGGATAAGGGAGATTTCGCTGCGGCTGGCTTGCCCCGGGCGGTCGGACTGCTAGATTTGTCCCCGGGACACGGCCCCCGTGGGGGCCGTTACTTTTCTAGACAATTCAGGGTTTAGGGTAGTCGGATGAAGGAAGGAATTCACCCGGAGTACAAGACTGCTGTGGTGACCTGCGCCTGCGGGAACAACTTTACCACGCGGTCCACGCTCGAGTCCATCCACGTGGAGATTTGCTCGGCCTGTCATCCGTTCTTCACGGGTCGGCAGAAGCTCGTCGACACAGCTGGTCGCGTCGAGCGCTTTCGCCGCAAGTACGGCGAGCCCGGCGGTAAGAAGTCGAAGGGCGGCAAGTCGAAGGCTGCCAAGGCCGCTGAGGCCGAGCCGGTCGCGGCGTCAGCCGGCGACGAGCAGTCCGAGTAGCTCAGAATCTGGGCCGCCTCTCGCGCGGCTACCTCCATGTCGGGATCGAACCTGCTAAAGGAAAAGGTCCAGGCTGCGATCGAGCGCCGTGAGGAGCTCGCGCAGCAACTGGCCAGTCCGGACGTCATCTCGGACCCGGAACGACTGCGCGCCATCGCCCAGGAACATTCCGGGCTCGAGCAGATCGTCGAGGTCGGTGGCGAGTTCCTGAAGCTCGAGGACCAGCTGCAGCAGGCCAGGGAATTGAGCGATACGGCGGAGGAGGAGGACCTGCGCGAGTTGGCCCTCGCCGAGGCCGAGGAGTTGGGCGCACGCCTGGAGCAACTCGAGCCGGAGATCCGAGAACTCCTCATTCCCCGTGACCCGCTGGACGACCGCGCTGCCGTGATCGAGATCCGCGCGGGGACCGGCGGCGATGAGGCCGGCCTTTTCGCCGCGGACCTGTATCGCATGTACAAGCGCTTTGCCGAGAAGCAAAGTTGGAAGATCGAGGTTCTTTCGACCAGCGAGGGCACGCTGGGCGGCCTGAAAGAGATCGCCTTCATCATCCGCGGCAAGAACGCCTTCGGTACCCTCCGCAACGAGTCCGGTGTGCACCGCGTGCAGCGGGTGCCGGAGACCGAGAGCCAGGGGCGGATTCACACGTCGGCGGCGACCGTGGCAGTTCTACCGGAAGCGGAGGAAGTCGACGTCGAGATCAAATCCGAGGACCTGAAGATCGACGTCTATCGCTCGTCCGGACCCGGCGGTCAGAGTGTGAACACGACGGACTCGGCAGTCCGTATCACCCACGAGCCGACCGGCCTGGTGGTGACCTGCCAGGATGAAAAATCGCAGCACAAGAACAAGGCGCGCGCTCTCAAAGTACTCAGGAGTCGTCTTCTCGACGCGAAGATCGCCGAGCAGGAAGCGGAACGATCTCGAGAGCGCCGCGCGCAAGTCGGGACCGGCGATAGGTCGGCGAAGATTCGCACCTACAACTTCCCTCAAAGCCGGGTGACCGACCATCGCATCAACCTAACGCTGCATCGGCTCCAGGAGATCCTGAACGGCGATCTGGACGACCTGCTGAGCGAATTGCTGGTGGCGCGCCGAGAAGAACGGCTGAGCGCATGAGCGAAAACTCGACCGCGTCCGTTTCGCTCGGTGAACTGCTCGAAAAAGGTCGAAACGTTTTGGCCATCTGTTCGGGTGCCGATGCCGGTCGGGAGTCGCTCTTCTTGATGGCGGGGATGCTCGAGATGTCGCCGGCCCAGATTGTTCTGCACCGGGACAGGGTCCTAGGCGAGAGAGAGCGTGGCGAGTACGAGTCCAGACTCGCGCGTCGCGCGAAGGGTGAGCCGCTCCAATACATCGAGGGCCGGGCAGCGTTTCGCGACTTGTTCGTCCGGGTCGATCCGTCGGTCTTGATCCCCCGGCCCGAGACGGAGCAACTCGTGGAGCACGTTCTCGAGTGGTGTCGGGGCAGGGAAGCCCTCTCGGGACTGGACCTGGGCACGGGCTCGGGTGCGATCGCTATGAGCCTCGCACTGGAGGGCCCGTTCCGGGACGTGGTCGCCGTTGACATATCGCCGCACGCCCTAAATGTTGCTCGGCACAACATATCCGAGGCGGGGGTCGACGACCGCGTCGACCTGCGCCGTGGCTCGCTTTTCGCCCCCCTTGGCTGTGACGAGCGTTTTCACATCGTCGTTTCTAACCCGCCGTATGTGGCGCTGGGTGAGGCCGACTCGCTGCCCGCCGAGGTGCGCGATTGGGAACCCAAGGAGGCGCTTTTCGCTGGGGCGACGGGCCTTGAGGTCATCGAAAAGATCGTCGGGGGCGCGTCGCAGCACCTGATGCCCGGCGGGCTGTTGGCCATCGAGCTGGCTCCCGATATAGCCGAAGCCGCGGCCCGGCGGGTCGAGGCGAAGGACGAGTACGGAAGTCCGCGCCTGCTGCCGGACCTGGCAGGGCACACGCGGATTCTCCTGGCCGAGCGCCAGTAACAGGGATAGGTCTCAATGTCTGTGCATGACGCAAGGAAAGCCGTCGAGCGCGTGCTGGTTGGCATACTTCAGCCGATCATCGACGCTATGGTGCGCCGACGCGTTCACCCCAACGTGTTGAGCACGATAGGCTTCTTGGTGACGATGAGCTCGGCTTTCGCGTTTGGCTACAACCACATTCGCACGGCGGGCGTGCTCATTCTGTTGGGCGGTGTGTTCGACATCTTTGACGGCCGCGTCGCTCGTGCCACGGGCCTCGCGTCGCAGTTTGGCGCCTTTTACGACTCGACGCTGGACCGCGTCTCCGAGATTGCCGTCTACGTCGGATTGCTATCCCTTTATAACGACTACCATCCCGAGCTGGGCGACGTCGGGACTATTTATGCTATCATGCTCGCCATGGCCGGGTCGTTGATGGTCAGTTATACCCGTGCCCGTGCCGAAGCGCTGGGTATCGACTGCAAGGTAGGCTTGATGCAACGCGGCGAGCGGGTCCTGATGATTGGGCTTGCAGCGTTGCTCTTTGGCGGCAGCGAGTCGGGACTGGCCCTTCGCATCGTCATCATCGCGGTGGCCATACTGGCAAACCTGACCGCGTTTCATCGCATTATTTGGGTATACCAGCATACTCGGGAACCCAAAACCGAATCGGCCGAGCCTAAGTCCGAGTGACAGACTTGCGGTCGTTGAGAGAAACCGTGGAACGAATTCGAGAGGAGAGCTGGACAACGTGACCAGTACTGACAAACCGCATATCGATCCTCCCAGCGGAAAGCTCGGTGTTCTGCTTCCCGGCTTGGGCGCTGTGGCGACGACCTTCATCGCCGGCGTGGAAGCCACGCGCCGCGGCGTCGGCCGGCCCATTGGCTCGTTGACCCAGATGGGTACGATTCGGCTGGGCAAGCGTACGGACAAACGCATGCCGCTGATCAAGGATTTCGTGCAGTTGGCAGACTTGAACGAGATGGTGTTTGGCGCTTGGGACCCGATCCCCGACGACGCGTTGAAATCAGCGGAAACCTGCGGCGTGCTCAAAGAGTCCGACCTGCGCCAGGTGGGTGACTTTCTAAAGACGATCAAGCCGATGCCGGCGGTGTTCTCCACCGACTACGTCAAGAAGCTGGAAGGCACGAACGTAAAGAAGGGTGTGAACAAGCTCGATCTCGCCGAGCAACTGCGCGAAGATATTCGCAACTTCAAGAAAGAGAACGGCTGTGACCGGATGGTGGTGGTTTGGTGCGCCTCTACCGAGATCTTCTTGAGCCCCGGCCCCGTGCACCAGACGCTTGAGGCGTTCGAGAAGGGGTTGGAGAATGACGATCCCGGCATCGCACCGTCGATGATCTATGCCTACGCGTCCATCATGGAAGGTGTGCCTTTCGCGAACGGCGCCCCCAACCTGACCGCCGACATTCCGGCGCTTTGGGAATTGGCCAGTGAGAAGCGCGTGCCCATCGGAGGCAAGGACTTCAAAACGGGTCAAACCTTGATGAAGACGATCCTGGCCCCGGGCTTCAAGGCCCGCATGCTGGGTCTGTCGGGGTGGTTCTCCACCAACATCCTCGGCAATCGTGACGGCGAGGTGTTGGACGACCCGGAGAGCTTCAAGACCAAAGAGGAGTCGAAGCTCGGCGTGCTCGAGCACATACTCCAGCCCGACCTGTATCCCGAGCTTTACGGCGACATGTATCACAAGGTGCGGATCAACTACTACCCGCCGCGCGGTGACAACAAAGAAGGTTGGGACAACATCGATCTCGTCGGGTGGCTGGGTTACCCGATGCAGATCAAGATCGATTTCCTGTGTCGCGACTCGATCCTGGCGGCGCCGATCGTTCTCGACCTGGCTCTGTTCTTCGATCTGGCCCAGCGGGCTGGCATGAGCGGCGTCCAGGAATGGCTTTCTTTCTATTTCAAGAGCCCGATGACCGCCCCGAACCTCTATCCTGAGCACGACATCTTCATTCAGCTGACCAAGCTGAAGAACACGCTCAGGTGGCTGCAGGGCGAAGTGCCGATCACGCATCTCGGCACGGAGTACTACGACGGCTACCTCCGGGAAGCCTGAGGCATCTGAAGTGCCCGGCCCCTTGTTCATCGCCATCGAAGGAGTCGAGGGGTCGGGCAAGAGCACGCAGGTCCGACTGCTGGCGGGCGCGCTGCGCGAGCTAGGCGTCGACGCCGTCGTGACGCGCGAACCCGGGGGTACGGCGGCGGGAGAGGCGATTCGCGCCGTTGCCCTGGACCAGGCGTTGCACCTCGATGCGGTGGCCGAGCTCATGCTGATGCTGGCCGCACGCTCGGTGTTCGTGAGCGAGGTGGTCAAACCCGCGCTGGCGGAGGGCCGGGTCGTTCTCACCGATCGCTTCGAGCTGTCGACCTTTGCCTACCAGGGCGGAGGTCGCGGTCTGCCGCTCGATAGAATCAAAGAGATCAACGACATGGCGACGGAAGGCATCAGGCCCGATCTGTGCCTGGTGCTGGATTTGGAGGTCGAGGACGGCCGGGCGCGGGGAAGCTTCGCCCGGGACCGGATCGAGCAGGAGGACGACGATTTCCACCGCCGCGTGTCCGATGCCTACCGCCGGCTGGCCGTCGGCGAGCCGAACGTTGCGCTGGTGGACGGTCGTGGAGAGATTGAAGAGGTTTTTGCAGCGGTTTGGAAGGCTCTATCCATGCGCTTTCCTGAAACTTTCCCGCAGTACAGGTGTTAGTAGGGGGGCGCGAAGTGCCTGCCTCAGTTAGCAAATTCGGAGGATTCATGCGGATAAAGAAGTCATTCTGGATGCCGGCCGCCGTGGGTCTCATCGCGGTCATCAGCGGGGGTTGGCTGCTCCAGCAGGGCGGGCAAGGCAACATCTACCTGAAGCAGAAGGTCTTCCAAGATGTTCTGCGGACCGTTTCCGATCGGTTTGTCGATGACGTCGATTCCGCCGAGCTGTACGATCTGGCGATCGACGGACTGCTCCAGCAGCTCGGAGATCCCCACACCACACTTCTGAGGCCCGAGGATTACGCGGACCTTCGGCTCTCCACGACGGGGAACTACGGTGGGTTGGGAATCCGCATCGACCAGAAGGACGAGTGGATCACGGTCGTGCAAACGCTGCCGGGCACACCGGCAGAGCGGGTCGGCTTGCGGCCCGGTGACCGGCTCATCGAAGTGGACGGCGAGTCGATGCATGGATGGAACCCCGACAGAGCGGTGGGCGTGCTGCGCGGGCCGAGGGGGAGCTCTGTCGACCTGATGATCGCGCGTATCGGCGTATCAGAGCCGATCCCCGTGACGATCGTTCGCGACGAGATCCACGTCGTCTACGTGACGGCGTTCATGTACGAACCGAAGATCGGCTACATCCGGCACCAGCAGTTCAGCGACAACTCTGCGGATGATATTCGTCAAGCCATAGCTCAGCTCGAGGCCGAGGGCATGACCGGCTTGATCTTGGACATTCGCGGCAACCCGGGCGGTCTACTCGAGGAAGGGGTGGCGGTTTCCGATCTCTTCTTGGAGAGCGGAAAAGAAGTCGTCGAGACGCGGTCCCGCGTGCCGGACCAGAACGACAAGTTCTTTGCCGAGCGCCGTCCGGTCGATACCGGGCTTCCGGTGATCGTCCTGGTGGACGGATTCTCGGCCAGCGCTTCCGAGATCGTTGCCGGCGCGCTGCAGGACCACGACCGTGCGCTCGTCGTCGGTACGCCGACGTACGGCAAGGGCTCGGTCCAGACCCTCTACCCGCTGGACGGGGGGAATTTCCTCAAGCTGACTACGGCGAAGTGGTATACGCCCAGCGGTCGCTCGATCCAGCGCGAGCCGGGCGAGCACGGCCCGATGGTGGCGATGGGTGAGCCGGGTGAGATGACGGCGTCAGGCGAAGCCGTTGTGTACTACACGGAATCGGGGCGCGAGGTGTTTGGCGGCGGTGGAATCAACCCCGATCTGATCGTCCGCTCGGACACGACGACACAGGTCGAACGGGATTTCCGCACTGCGTTAGGTGAACAGCTGGGCGCGTACTACGACGCCGTGTTCCGTTTCGCCGTGGCGTATAGCGACTCGCATCCCGAGTTGAAGCCCGACTTCCACGTCTCCAACGACATGCTCGTCGAGCTGTACGCTTGGATCGAGGACAGCGGGATCGAAGTGAGCCGCGAGTTGTTCGACGGCGCGCGCCGGTTGGTGGAACGCGAGCTTGGGATTCAGCTGGCAACGGTCACCTTCGACGAGAAGACTTCGCTGCGTCGCCGTCTGTTCATCGACCGTCAGGTCGAGACCGCGGCCGAGCTACTTCGCGAGGGTGACTCACAGGCGCAGCTGTTCGCTCTAGCGGGATCCCGCGAGAGCGATAATTGGCCGCCCGCGCGTGAGAACTAAGGAACGCGGATGACGTTCGCCGGCTGGCTGGCGGCCCTATCCCTAGGGCTTCTAGCCGGCGCGATCTCGGGATTGGTAGGCATAGGGGGAGGGGCCGTGATGGTCCCCTTCCTCTATTTTTTTCTGGCCCGACCCGAACTTTCCGGCGTCGGCGTTCTGCATTCCGACCAGGCGGTCATCGCACACGCCACTAGCCTTTTGGTCATCGTGCCCATCAGCGTGCGCGGTGCGTGGCTTTACCATCGGGAAGGGTTGGTCGAGTGGAACGCCGTCTGGCGTATGGGCATCGCCAGCGTGTTCACGGCGGTGCTGGGTGCTCGCGTGGCGGTCCTGGTGCCCGGCGAGTGGCTGAAGCTCGCGTTCGGCGTCTTTCTGTTGATCATCGCAACGCGACTGGCGTTCAGTAAGAAGCGGGAAAGCGCCGTGTCGGAAGAAGGCGGCATTAGCACCAGGCGCGCGCTCGTCGGCGGCGCCGCCGTGGGGTTCTTCTCGGCGCTGCTGGGAGTCGGCGGTGGGTTGGTGGCGATCCCGGTGCTCATCTATTGGCTGCACGTGCCAATTCGAAAGGTCACGGCGACGTCTCTGGCCCTCATCACCTTTACAGCCTTGATGGGTGTGGTCAGTTACGCCGTCAGCGGCGCCTTTCGCACACCCGGCTCCGTGCTCACGTATTTTCACACCCCGGCTGCCTTGGCGCTGGCTGTGGGGGCCATCCTGGCCGTACCCCTGGGCACGCGACTTCAGTTGAGCATGCCCACCCAACGGCTGCGGCCGATGTTCGCCGTTGTCTTCTTCCTACTCGGGCTGAGAATCGTCACGGTCAATCTCTTCGACCTCGTGAACTTCTCTTAAATCCGATGGCGGAGAAGCTCCTCGTCGTCGTCTTTGCCAAGCCGGCCGTCTCCGGATCGGTTAAGACGCGGCTCATTCCCACACTTTCGCCGGACGAGGCGGCAGAATTCCATCTCGCGGCGCTGTCAGACACGCTGGCTGTCGCCGAGAGCATTGCCGGCAGCAGCCTCGAGTTGCTCGTCGCCGGCGAGAGTGAAGAGCTGCCCGAATTCCACGCTCTTTTCCCGGGCCTCACGGTTGGTTCACAGGTCGAGGGTGATCTCGGAGAACGGCTCTCCGCCGCGTTCGAGACGTCGTTCGATCGAGGGATCGAGAAGATGATCGTCGTCGGGAGCGATCACCCAACCCTGCCGGCCGAGTACCTGTCGCAGGCTTTCGATTGCCTGGACTCCGCCGACATTATCTTCGGCCCCAGTCGGGACGGTGGGTACTACGCAGTTGGCCTTCGGCGCGGAGCCTGGCCCGAGGCGAAAAAGGCCTTCGAGGACATCCCCTGGTCCACTCCCGGGGCCCTCGACGCTAGCCTCGAGCGCGTACGTGAGGCCGAGCTCTCGCTTGCCCTATTGCCCGAATGGTACGACGTGGACCGACCTGACGACCTTCCCATCGTCGCTGGGGACGCCCAACCCGACTCGGCGACGATGCGCTTCCTCATGGAGATTTGGAGGAGGCGGACCTGAGCCGGCTGCGGGTTCGCTCTATTCAGCGCAGCCCTTCGCATTTCGTATATTGTCTGGCTAGTTCGTTGACCCTGTAGGGTCGGCGTCTCAATCCACACGCGCTTGGAGCGAGTTCTTTGAGTAGCAGAGATGCAATTGTCGAGGTAACGCGTGGCGGCCGCGTCGAGTCCCGCCACCGCGTCTCCGCGGCAGCGATAAACCCGCAAGGCGAACTCATCGCATGGGTGGGCGACCCGGAACTCGTCACCTTCCTCCGCTCGGCGGCGAAACCGATTCAGGCGTTGCCCGTTGTCGCAGATGGCGCTGCGGACGCATTCGGGTTTAGCGACGCCGAACTGGCGGTCATCTGCGCTTCGCACTCGGGCGAGCCCGGCCACATAGAAGCGGTGGAGGCGATCCTCTCGCGCATCGATTGTACGGAAGACGATCTCGAGTGCGGTGTGCAGTGGCCGTTTCACAAACCGGCCGCCGAAGCGTTGCGCGATGAAGGGCGGTCGCCTTCGCGGATCCACAACAACTGCTCGGGCAAGCATGCCGGCATGCTTGCCTGGTCGCGTCACTGCGACGTCGACACGAAGGGCTATATCGAGCCCGATCACCCCGTGCAGGTCCGCATCTGCTCGGAGATCGCGGCGCGGGCGCGAGCCGATTGCGAGGCGATCCCCCTGGGTGTCGACGGCTGCGGTGTCCCCTCGTTCGCTCTACCGCTCAACGCCATGGCCGACATCTATGCGAACGTCGTGACCAGCGCAGAGACCGATCGGACCAGTGCGGCCGGACGCATCACTTCAGCCATGACGGGCGAGCCGTGGTACGTCGGCGGAACGGGACGTCTGACTACGCGCTTGATGGACGTGGCGGGCGGTCGATTGCTGGCGAAGTACGGTGCCGAAGCGGTCTACTGTTTGGGCGATCGCGAGACCGGGATAGGTATCACGGTGAAGATCGAGGACGGCCACAAGCGTGCGATCGGGCCCGCGGTCGTCGAGGTGTTGAAAAGTCTCGGGCTGCTCAGCGGCGAAGAGCTGGAGCAACTGGACGATCGCCACTTCTCGGTCGTCAAGAATACGCGGGGCGAGATCGTCGGCGAGGTTCGGCCGGACTTCCAGGTGGAAAGGGCGAACTAGCCATGTGCTTCGAGGGTTGGGTGTGGGATTTGGTCGAGCTGGCAGCGACGCAAGCGGCGAATGACACGTCGGGGATGGAGGCGGCCTTCCAGCGGCTGCTCGCTGCCAGTCGCGAGAACGAAGTCGAAGAGGCGCTGCTTCAATCGTATCTGTTTCTCGGCTTTCCCTCGGCCATCGAGGCGTTGCGCCGTTGGCGCAGCCATGTGGCCGAAGCTCCCGCGCCGGCGGCCGAAGATTGGGATCTGTGGCTGGAGCGCGGCGAAGACATGTGCGCCACGGTCTACGGCGATCACTACGAGTCGCTGCGCGAGAACATCGCACGCTTCCACCCCGACCTGGATCGCTGGATGGTGGCGGAGGGCTACGGCAAGGTTCTCGGCCGGCCCGGCCTTTCCCTGGACATCCGCGAAATGCTGATCGTGGCGATGCTGGTGGTGCAGGGTGAGCGGGGACGCCGGCAGCTCCGCTCGCACCTGCAGGGCGCGCTCAATGCGGGTGTCGTACCCGAGGACGTCGAAGAAACGGTCCAGCATGCCGCGAAGTACGCACCGCCCGAGCACCTCGAGTTGGCCCTCAAGCTCTGGTCGCTCGTCAACGGGAAGAAGTAGCCGTGCTCATCGATCACGCGCTCATATACGTGGCCAGTGGCGATGGCGGATCCGGCTGCCTGTCGTTTCGCCGGGAGAAGTACGTCCCCCGCGGCGGTCCCGACGGCGGTGACGGCGGTCGCGGTGGCGACGTGGTGTTGGTCGCTGACTCTTCTCTTTCTACTCTACTGGACTATCAGTACAAGCAGCAATACAAGGCCGAGCGGGGCCGGCATGGAATGGGTAGGAACAGGACGGGCTCGTCCGGCGACGACATGGAGCTGCGCGTACCGCCGGGCACCGTGGTGAGGGATGCCGAAACCAACGAGTTCCTGGGCGAGCTGGTGAACCCCGGGGATCGGGTGGTCGTAGCCCGGGGCGGTCGCGGCGGTCGCGGCAACGCCTCGTTCGCCACGCCCACCCACCAGGCGCCCCGGGAGCACGAGCCCGGGCAAGCAGGCATCGAAAGGCGAATCGAGCTGGAGCTAAAGCTCATCGCCGACGTCGGACTGGTGGGCCAACCGAACGCGGGGAAGAGTACGCTGCTGGCGGCGATGTCGGCGGCGCGTCCGAAGATCGCCGACTACCCGTTCACCACGCTGGAACCGAACCTCGGCGTGGTCCAGCTGTCGGATGGGCGCACGATGGTGATGGCGGACATCCCGGGGATCATCGAGGGAGCGCACGAAGGAAAAGGACTGGGCCTGAAGTTCCTACGACACATCGAGCGGACGCGCACCCTCGTCTACCTGATCCCGTGCGATGTCGAAGATGCCCAGGCCGAATACGAACTGCTGAAGAACGAGCTGGCGGAATACAGCCGCGAGTTGGCGGAGAAACCGCATTGCATCGTCATCTCGAAAGTGGATCTGTTGCCAGCAGAAAAGGATCCGCCGGGCGTCTCAGCGCCCGACTCGTTCGCGGTCTACGCGATTTCCGGAGTGGCCCGAACCGGGCTGGAGGATCTTGCAGAGGGATTGTGGTCGGTGGTGAAAAGGGAACGGGAGGACGCGACAGACCGGAGGGCGCGGTAGGATACTCTCGCTCCAGGTCGCGCAGCCCGGGTCATGGATCTCTGACAGGCCCGGGCGCTCCTACTTCCGCTCGGAGTATCCTTCCGCGCCCTCCTTCTCGCGGTTCTGACGCCTTGCTGGGTCGGATTCGCAGAACTCCGGACCGCGTGCTGCCTAGGCCGAGCACGGAACAGGAACGGAGTAGACCCGCCCAAAGCGGTCAGTGGCCTCAACCCTTATCTCTCGGGCACTCCGAGATGCGGGGGCGTAGAAGATGTGGCCCGTCGGGTACGGCTCCACCCATTCCCGGCGCGGAGGCAGGTCCGGGCCCGTGTGCAACTCCACCGACCGCGGGTCGTGCGCGACGCGACGCGCCATCGCGCCCTTGCGCTCGCCGTCCTCGTACCGATACTTCCGTCGATCCGCGCCGTAGAGTCCATGAAGACGTCGGCGGGCGACGGTCTCGACGCGATTCCCCTGTGGATGGTGTTCTCGATCATGGTTATCGTCGCACTCCTCGCGATCGAGGTGGGCCTGCGGCTGGGGCGGCGTTCCCGTGAGCACATCGCACAGGAATCCGCACGCCCCATCGGCACCGTGGGCGCGGCCGTGCTCGGCCTCATGGCATTCGTGATCGCGATGACGTTCGGGTCAGCCACCGGCCGGTTCGATGCTCGCAAGGCCGCGCTGCTCGACGACGTGACGGCCATACAAACGGCGTACCTCCGCACGAGCATGCTGCCCGAGCCCCACCGCACCACGGTGCGGAGCCTATTGCGCGACTACGTGCAGGCCCGCGCCGGTATCGTCTACGCATACGGTCAGCCCGAGACGCTGCACCTGGTGGAAGCGCACGCCCGGACGCTGCAGCAGTTGATGTGGTCACGCGTCGAAGCCATGATCGAAGACGGCGGCGGGACTCCCGAGTCCTTTGCCGCCGCCCTCAACGAGATGTTCAACCTGCACACCCGTCGCGTCGTGCTCGGGGCGTACTATCGCATTCCGGGATTCATGTGGTGGGCCATCATCTTTGCATCTGCCGTCGCGATGGTCGCCGTGGGCTTCCAGTTTGGGGTCGCGGGAGGGCGACGCGTCCCGGCGGCCAAGCTGGCACTCGCGTTGACATTCGCGCTCGTCATGATGCTCGCCTTCGACCTCGACCGCGCGCGAGAAGGACTGGTCTCGGTGAACCAGAAACCGATGATCGACCTCTACCAGAGCATGAGCACGCAACGATAAGGCCGCCCACAGGGCCCTTGTCGGGGTAGGTGACGTTGTGTTGATAGCGGCGGCCCACCTTGTCCGGCATGACCGGGCCGCACACCGTCCGTCTCGAAGACCCGTGCTACCCCAGCGGGCTCCTCGTTCTGCCGCAGCCACCGCCGGTGCTCCACGTGCGTGGTACAAAAGTGTAGCTCTTGGCATGAGGGGATTGTCGTAGGAATGTCGCTTCTAGGGTGAGTAGAAAGCTTCACCCCCAACCCTCGTGCGGAGGCTACAATGGGTGCGAACAGGACATCGGTGCTGGTGTTCGCGACGCTCCTGACGTTCACTGTCGGCTGCAGTGACAGTCCCACCGACCAAACGAATGCAACCCCGGGGCTCGCCGTGCAGCTCGCCTGCCCGGTGGAGCCGGCCGATGCGATCGCCTGGGTCGAGTTTCCGACACCTCTGCAAGTGGCCATTCAGGATGGTCTAGGCGATGTGGTGGCGACAGCAACCGACCCGATCACGTTGGCCCTCGGCAGCAACCCGGGTGGTGGCTCACTCATGGGCACTTTGACGGTGAGCGCGGTGAACGGAGTTGCGACGTTCGACGGGCTCTCGATCGACAAGCCGGGCGATGGCTTTACGCTAGTCGCTTCGTCAGGTGACTTGACCGATGCGACATGCTCGCCTTTCGATGTTATTTGCCCAAACAGCACCGCCTGGAATACCCACCTCGCCGTGGGCCCAACTATCTCCAGCCCCAACGCCCACTTCGTGGCCGACAAACCGCCGGCCGCGGCGATGGCGGATGACGGAGGGTATGTAATCGCCTGGAACTCGACCAGCCAAAACACATTTGGCGCCTATTTCCAGCGCTACAGCCGCGACGGAAGCCCAGTGGGGTCGACTGCAACGGCCAGTGACCCGTCTCACTTCCTCAACACCGCCCCTGCTGTGGCCATGGCCGGATCCGGTGAATTTGTCGTTGCCTACACGCCGACCAATCAGGGCACCTTCGGCGCATACTTTCAGCGCTACGACAGCAACGGGGACCCGGTGGGCTCCGTCGTCCGGGCCAGCGATCCAGCCCACTTCGTCGTGGCGTCACCGGCGGTCGCCATATCCGACGGCGGAGGCTTCGTGGTGGCATGGAACGCGAGGAACCAGGGAACCTTCGGCGCCTACTTTCAACGCTTCGACAGCGGTGGAAACCTGGTGGGTCCTGTGGTACGGGCCAGCGATCCGAACCACTTCGTGAACTTGAGTCCGGCAGTCGCGATGTCGGATGCCGGGGGCTTCGTGGTCGCGTGGACGGCGACGAACCAGGGGACCTTCGGCGCCTACTTTCAGCGCTTTGACAGTGGTGGAAACGCGGTGGGTTCTGTGGTTCGGGCCAGCGATCCGGGGCACTTCACTACAGTGCCGCCCGCGGCGGCGATGGCCCCGGACGGCCGCTTCGTTATTGCCTGGCTGGACGAGTCGAACAACAACGTGCACGCGCAAGCATACACGGCCGAGGGTGCGGTGTCCGGCTCGATCGCCCAGCTCAATCAGACCGGGGCCATCCGTGACAACACCGACCCCCTGGACGAAGCACCGGCCCCCGTGAGCGTCGCAATGAATGCTGACGGCAACTTCGTGGCGGCTTGGACAAAGGGTGGGAATCCTTTCTCGACCTTCGCGCGCCGATTCGATGCTGTCGGTTCCGCGCTGAGCGGTGAGACCGAGATCTCGGGGGGAGAGTTCACCCGTTCGCCCCCCGCTGTAGCCGCTGCAGGCTGCTTCGACAACTATGTGGTCGCCTGGTCTGACGACGATACGGACTTTGATGTGGAGCACGTGGTATTCTTGGCCGACGACAACGCCGACGGTATCGCTGACCAATGCTGCGCATCGTGATATAGGTGCGAAGGGCACGATATCGGGCACTCTCGCTCCAGGTCGCGTGGGCCAGAGGGCGCGATAACGGACACTCTCGCTCCAGGTCGCGTGGGCCGGAGGACGCGATATCGGATACTCTCGCTCCAGGTCGCGCCGGAAGGGCTGCGGTCTCGGACGGGCCACGGCGCTCCAACTTCCGCTGGGAGTATCCGATCGCGCCCTCCTTATCGCGGTTCTGGACTAGGCCGCCTGGGGGGTCACTGCCGGGTGTTGACGTTGTGTTGATCCCGCGGGTTCACGTTCACAAACGTGAGCGGATGTCGAGGTGACTCGGGTGCCGGCGGCCGATGACGGCGCCAACCAAGCTCGAGATCGAGCAGCCGGACTACCCGGAGGCGCTGCGCGTTCTGCCGCAGCCTCCGCCGGTGTTGTACGTGCGGGGTCGCCTCGAGTTGTTGAGCCTCCCGGGAATCGCCGTTATCGGGACGCGAGCACACTCCGTGTACGGGCGAGACGCCACAGTCGCGCTCGTGGTGGGGCTCGTTCGCGCCGGTTACACCATCGTCAGCGGACTGGCCCGCGGGATCGATGGGATCGCGCACACGACCGCGCTCGAGATCGGTGGCGACACCATCGGAGTCCTCGGCACCGGGCTCGACGTTCCCTATCCACCGGAGCATGAAGAGTTGATCCAGGCCGTCGCGGATCGCGGTTGCCTGGTCAGCGAGTTCCCAGACGGCACGCCGCCGCTCAAGTACCACTTCCCACAACGCAACCGAATCATCGCCGGCCTGTCCCGCGGCGTGCTGGTCGTCGAAGCCCCGGAAAGCAGCGGCGCCATGAACACGGCACAGCACGCGCTGGAGGCAGGGAAGGAGGTCTTCGCCATTCCCGGGCCCATCCACAACCCCACCAGTGCCGGCACCAACCGACTCATCCAGGAAGGTGCCGCTCTGGTCACTTCCGCCGCCGACATTCTCAGAATCTTGCAGTCCCGAACTGGCGAGCCTCTACCCGGGCCGCTCGCCGGCGGTCTCGACGTCGATGATCTCGAGGAAAACCTCCACCGCGAGCCCGAACCCGGCGCCTCCGAACTCGCTCGCCGGATTTGGGAGGCGCTGGCGGACGGGTCGCTCGATGTGGAGGAGATTCTATCGAAGGTGGGCGCGACTCCGGCCGCCCTCGCGCCCGCTCTCTTGGAGTTAGAGCTGGCGGGCTTGATTGAACGACTGCCCGGTCCTCGCTATGCCCGAGCCCTCAGATCTCTCAAAGGGTCTCGGTAGAATGAGGAAGTGGGTTGGGAATATCGATTAAATAGAGCAATAGAACACGAGAGCAATCGAACCGAGACGTGTCTGTCCGCGCGTGTGGTGCGATTCTGGAACTTCCCAATTCGATTGCTCTGATGCTCTAATGTTCTAATGCTCGACATTCCCAATCAGTCTCTTATCTGTTGTGCAAGCCGGTCTCGGCTCCTCACTGGAGCTTCCCCGAGCTGACGGCCTCGCCGATCTCCCTCCCGAGGTTGACACCGTGCTCCACCGCACTGGCACCCGTGATGATGTTGGGGTCGGGCTCGCCATCGTCGTCGCAGTCGAAGTCGCCGTCATCGATGACGACGGTCTGATTGCCAACCAATGAGTTCGCCCCCGTCAGCTCGGTAAAGATCACGCCCCAATCGTTGTAGTTGCCGTTGAGGTTGTTGCCCACGAACGTGTTTCCGCAGACGAAAGACCAAGCGAACACACCTGCATCTCCCGAGCCGGTTGCCCGGTTATTGCGGATCACATTGTTCCACGCGGATCGAAGAAACAGGCCGTCCCATGCGGCGCCCTCGACACTGTTGTTGCTGAACTCGCTGTCATCTATGAACCAGGGGCTGATCGAGTTCTGCCACGGCCCGTTCACATCATTCTGTGAGACGACCAGGTTCTCGCCGAAGAGCAGCCGTATTCCCCCCCAGGCCCAGTGTCCGGACGGTGCCGTCGCGACCACCGTATTGCCCTGGACGCTGCTCCCGTCGAGCTCGCGTTGCAGGTGCACACCCGAGACCGAACCGTGCGACTCAAAGTAGTTGCCTTCAACAACGGCGTTCGGTGTCCGGTTGAAGAACACGCATGTGTAGGGTCCACAAGTGACGGTGTTGTTCGTGAACCGCACGCCCGCGGCCTGCCAGGCTACGAACGGCTCGTCCCGCGCGTCACTACCGTCGAGGACCAGGCCATCGATCGCCACGCCGTCGGCGAGGGCGACCAGAATATCGACGACGCCCGCGCCGGACTCCGCATACAGGCCCGAGCCCGGCGTGGCGCAGGTCAGGGTGAGATCCTCGGTCGTGATCAGAATGTCGGCTGTCACCCCGAAGTACCCGTCAATCGCTATGGCGTCGCCCGGGCTTGCAGCAGCGATGGCCGCCACGAGGCCTGCTTCATTACCGACGACCACGTCCGCCGAAGTTAGACACGTTGCACCGACCCCGACGCCGAGAGATGCCAGCGCTGGAACGTCGGGTTCAGCCGGCGGCTCGCTGCAGGCGACCAGGGCAAGGGCCACCGCGATCGACGCATTAAGTACTGAGTACCGCATGATTCACCTTCCTCTTGATGTGCTCGGTGAGATAGGACAGAGCATCGATCGGCCTGAAGGCGGTCCGCGATTGGCCACCGGACCCGCCCGCCGCCCTAGCACGAATAGACCCTTGCTCATGGTGTCCCTCCTGCCGTCCGGCTCCTGCGGCACGTCGCCGCGAGAGCCGTTTCTGGCCTTGATGAGATCGTTGGGCCTATATTTCAGACTTGAGGGTCAGATTTTTATCCGCCCCTTATCACCCGCCTATCCTCAGCGCATAGGATCAGTAGATGTACCGGCTTAGGCTGTTTGGCGGCGTCTTTCTCGAGGGTCCTTCGGGGCCAGTGTCGGGGAAGGCTGTCCAGCGCCGACAACTGGCGCTGCTCGCCATGCTGAGTGCGGGCAACGACGGCGGCTGGAGCCGCGACAAGCTGGTGGGTTGCCTGTGGCCCGAGAGCGACCAGGAGGGCGCTCGCCACCGGCTCTCCGGTTCACTCTACGAGCTACGAAAAGCTCTCGGGGATGACGTGGTCCTCGCCGCCGGCGAATCTCTCAGGCTCAACCCGGGTGCGGTTTCCACCGACGTGGCGGACTTCGAAGCGGCGCTGGAAGCCGGGGATCTGGAAGAAGCGGCCGATCTATACTTGGGACCGTTCCTCGATGGGTTCTATCTGGGTGGAGCTCGCGAGTTCGATTCCTGGCTGGAGTCGGAGCGGCAGAGGCTTCGGCTGCGTTATGAGTCCGCGGTGGAGCAACTGGCTGATGGCGCGGAGACGGCCGAGGACTATCCGAGAGCAGTGGCTCTCTGGCAGAAATTGAGCGTCAGCGATCACTACAATTCCCGCTTCGTTCTGAGGTTGATGCAGGCGATGGCGGCCGCCGGCGACCCGGCCAACGCCCTCCAGATCGCCCGCGAACACGAGCGGCTGCTTCGCGATGAGCTCGATATGGAGCCGGCGCCAGACGTCGTCAAATTGGCCAGGCAGTTGAAAGAGTCACCGCCGCCAGCGGCGCGATCGGCCATCGGGGTGACAGCCACACCGGCAGATTCGGCGTCCACTCCGACTCGGGGGCTGGCCACCACAGAGAGCGGAGGAGCGCATCGGTTCCTGACGTCGAAGGACGCACTGCTGGCCGGCGTTATCGCCGCTACACTGATCAGCGTCATTATTTCCGGCTACGTGGCGATCCGCGTGTTCGGCTTTGGCGCCGGGGACTCGCTTATTTCAACTGGGGTGCTCCAGCCGAGGGAGCGTATCGTACTCTCCGATTTCGTCGACCGTTCGGCACACGCAGACCTCTCCGCCGCGGTTACGGAGCTTTTCCGTATCGACCTCGCGCAATCGCCGTCGATTAGACTAGCGGAGTCGAGCTATGTGGCCTCCGTCGTCCGGCGAATGGAGCGAGATCCCGAGGCTCCGCTCGACGTCTCTCTCGCTAGGGAAGTGGCCGTACGCCAGGGCCTCAAGGCGGTCATCGCCGGTGAGATCAACTCCGCCGGTGGAAGCATCGTGATATCCGCCCAGGTCGTCACCGCGGACAGCGGTCTCGTTCTGTGGGCGGATAGGGAGGTTGCCACGGACCCTGACTCGGTTATCCCGGCCACAGACCGGCTGTCGCGACGAATGCGCAGGGGGATCGGCGAGTCGTTGAGGAACATTCGCTCCGGTCCGCATTTGCCGCAGGTGACCACAAGCTCGCTGGAGGCGCTGCAGAAGTACTCGGAGGCGCTCAGCATCGGACTCACCGATCGATTGTCCACCATCGCGCTGCTCGATGAGGCGATCGCTCTCGACTCGACCTTCGCCATGGCATGGCGGAAGCTGGGTGTCTATGCGGGGGCTTTCGATCGCGCCGCGGGTGAGGCTTACACGAAGGCTTTCCAGCTTCGCCATCGGCTCACCGATCGTGAACGCTATCTCACCGAGGGGACCTACTACCAGAGCGTAACGGGCGAGAAAGAGAAAGCGGCGGTGGCGTACCGCAGGCTGCTGGATCGATATCCCGATGTCTACGAGGCGCGGGGCAATCTCGGCAGTCTCTACTCGAGTTCGGGTGATCTGGCCGCAGCCGAGGAGCTGTATCACCAGGGAATCGAGCTCGATTCCACACTGGTCGGCATTTGGCGGTACCTGTTAGGCGTTCAGTATCGGCAGCACAAATTCGATGAGGCCGAGGAGACACTTCGACACATCGAACGGCTGTTTCCCGACTACCCCTCCACACCCTGGCTTGCCGCCCACCTGGCGTTCTCCCGCGGTGGCTATGCTGCCGCCGAAGAGCGGCTCGAGGAGATGATCGAGAAGCACGGAGCGATTCGCACCTGGAGCGTTTCGGCGGGCGAAGTGCTCGGATCGATCTACGTGGTCCAGGGGAGGCTCCGCGAGGCTGAGGCGCGTATTCAGCGTACACGCGACGCCGACGCCGAGAACGGTGCCATTCGAGCCTATCTCATGCATACGGGAGGGGTGGCCTTGATCGCTCAACTGCGGGGCGATGTCGAGGCCGGCCTCGCGGAAGTGAATGCCGCGTTGGAGCGCTATCCTCTCGAGGCGATCCTGCCTCGGTCACGACCCTACACGTATCTGGCGCGCACCTACGCTCTCTACCTCGGTCGAACGGACATCGCTCGCGGTCTTCTTGCCGACTACGAACGTGATCTCGACGCTTCCATCCGAGAGAGGCGTCGCGCCGACTGGCACGATGCGGTGGGTGTGGTGCTCATGGCGGAGGGTCGATGGCAAGAAGCCATCGAGGAGTTCCGCGCCGAGTACGCAATCTCATCGAGTAGAACGGGTGCCCCAGCCTTTCTGGCCCGCACCTTCGACCGGGCCGGCGTCCGCGACTCCGCCATCGCCTATTACGAGCACTACGTTAACACCCCGACTCTCTACCGAGCCTACGGGGATCATTTCCATTTGCCGATTGCGTACGAGCGACTGGGCCGGCTGTATCAGGATGCCGGCGACACGGAGAAAGCGATCTTCTGGCACCAGAAGTTCGTCGATCTCTGGCAGGAGGCCGACCCCGAGCTCCAGCCCCGCGTCGAGGCGGCCCGGCGCGAGATCGCGGCTCTGAGTGCGGGCGGTTAGGCGTAAACCGCGTTCGCGGTCCTAAGCCTCGATCTTGGTGCCCAACACGTCGAGGAAGCTGGCGAGCCAGGCGGGATGCGCGGGCCATGCCGGCGCGGTGACCATCTTACCGTCCACGTGTGCATCGGTAATCGCGATGTTCGCGTAGCTGCCGCCGGCAAGTTCGACCTCGGGACCCACCGCCGGGTATGCCGAGACGGTCTTACCCTCCACGACGCCCGCCGCGGTGAGCACCTGAGCACCGTGACAGACAGCGGCGATAGGCTTATCCGCGTCAACGAACTCGCGGACGATGTCCAGCACTCGCTCGTTCATGCGGATGTACTCCGGCGCTCGACCACCGGAAATCAGCAGCGCGTCGTAATCGTCGACCTTCACACCGTCGAAATCGGCGTTAAGGGCGAAGTTATGACCCGTCTTCTCGGTGTACGTCTGATCGCCCTCGAAATCGTGGATCGCCGTGCGGACCGTGTCGCCGGCCTTCTTGTCCGGGCAAACGGCATGAACCGTGTGCCCCACCATCTGGAGTGCCTGAAACGGCACCATCACCTCGTAATCCTCGACAAAATCACCCACGAGCTGCAAAATCCTCTTGCCAGCCATCTCGACACCTCCTGTCAAAGAGCAAAAAGGAGCCAGCGTCATCCGCCCGGCCCCCAACACATATTGCCCGCCGGCGAGCAGACCTGCCAGTGGGAATTAGGCTAGGCACGGGCACTCCTCCCACCAGAACCGCGAAAAGGAGGGCGTGATGGGATACTCCGAGCGGACGTTGGAGCGCCGCGGCCCGTCTGGGATCGACGCCCGTGCCGCGCGACCGGAAGCGAGAGTATCCCATCGCGTCCTCCGACCCACCGCGACCGGAAGCGAGAGTATCCCATCGCGCTCTCCGACCCACCGCGCCTCGGGATTGCATACGTCCGGCGTTCTGCGAACTTTGCCCTACGGAAAATGAAGAGAGACTACTACGAAATCCTGGGCGTCGGGCGGAACGACGACGGTAACGCCATAAAAAAGGCCTACCGCCAGCTCGCCCTGAAGTACCATCCCGACCGCAACCCCGACGACCCGGACGCCGAGGACAAGTTCAAGGAGGCCACGGAGGCCTACGAGGTGCTCCGCGACTCCGAGATGCGCGCCCTGTACGACCGCTACGGTCACGACGGTGTGAAGGCCGGGGCCCGGGGCGGCGGAGCCGGGTTCGGCGGCTTCCGGACGTTCGACGAAGCGCTGAGCATCTTCATGCGCGAGTTCGGTGGGTTCGGCTTCGACGACCTGTTCGGCGGGGGAGGCAGGCAGCGCAGCGCCCGCTCACGGGGTGCCGACGTGAAGATCCGCGTCCAGCTTAGCCTCGAGGACGTCGTGCACGGTGCGAAGAAGACGATTCGCATGCCGGTGCTCGACACCTGTCCTGACTGCGGCGGGTCCGGTTCCCGCGGCGGCGAAGCGGCGGCTTGTCCTCAATGCGGTGGCCGTGGCGAGGTGCAGCAGGTGCAGCGATCGCTGTTCGGTCAGTTCGTGCGCATCGGCCCCTGCAGCGCCTGCAACGGCGAGGGCAAGGTGATCAAGAGCCCGTGCAACGGTTGCCAGGGCGAAGGCCGCCGGCGCCAGGAGAAGACGTTCGAGCTCGATATCCCGCCCGGCGTCGATACCGACGACTACCTGACCCTGCGTGGCCAGGGGAGCGTGGGGCGACGGGGTGGACCGCCCGGCGACCTGCTGGCCGTCGTCGAGCTCGAGCAGGACCCCCGGTTCGTCCGACGCGGTGCCGACCTCGTTCACGACCTCCCCATCACCTTCAGCCAGGCCGCCATAGGTGCGACCATCGAGGTCCCCACGGTCACCAAGGGTGTGAAGGTGAAGGTCCCGGCCGGGGTACAAACCGGCCATATCGTTCAGCTGCGCGGCCACGGGCTGCCGCACCTGCGTCGCGGCGGCGAAGGCGATCTGTTTGTCCGGGTCATCGTGGTGACCCCGCAGAGTCTGAACTCGGAGCAGCGTAGTGCGTTCGAGGCGTTGGCCGAGGTGGAAGGCCCGGCGGTTCCCAGCGATGAGGGTGAGGGGTTCTGGCAGAAAGTGAAGGACGCGCTGTTTGACTAGTGGAACGACGGAGTGACGCGATGTCGAATTCCGATTGCTTGTTCTGCAAGATAGCGACGGGCGAGATCCCGGCCGACGTAGTCAAAGAGGGCGACGACTGGGTGGCCTTCCGCGACATCAGTCCGCAGGCACCCACACATATCCTGGTCATCCCCAGGGAGCACATCGCGACCCTAAACGATGTGGGTGACGACCAGTCCGATCTGTTGGGACGGTTGTTTTTGGCGGCCAAGGAGATCGCCGCCGACGAAGGCATAGCCGATGATGGCTATCGGACCGTGCTCAACTGCAACGCCGGTGCCGGCCAGTCAGTGTTTCACATTCACGCCCACGTGCTGGGCGGACGGGCCATGGGGTGGCCGCCGGGCTAGCGTTGACGTTCCACATGGCGCCAGGTAGTATCCGGAAAACCAGAGTTGAGGAGATGCCGGAAAGCAAGCTCAAGGATAGCCTGCGAGAAGACATGAACGCCGCGCGGCGCCAGCAGGACAAGGACCGCGCGCGTTTGCTCTCCACCATTCTGTCCGACGTTAAGAACAAAGAGATCGAGGTCGGCCACGACCTGGACGATGCCGAGACCGTCGATGTGCTGGCCAAGGCTCTCAAGCTGAGGAAAGAGGCCGCCGAGTCGATGGAGTCGCGGCCCGAGCTAGCCGAGAAAGAGCTGGCGGAAGCCGAGGCTCTAAAGGCCTATATGCCGCCCCAGATGGGTGAAGATGAGATCCGTCAGATCGTCGAGGAGGCGGTTACGGGTGGCGCGTCGAACATGGGTGCCGTGATGGGTGTGGTCATGCCGAAGGTGAAGGGCCGTGCCGACGGTCGAGAGGTGAACCGAATCGTCCGGGAGGTACTAGAATCCCGGGCTACGGGAGACTGAGCCATGCTTGGCGCGCGACACTCCGACCGACTGTCACGCGAACGCGGGGGTGCTGGTGAACGAACATCAGCACCCCCGCTCGGTTTTTGGGGGGTGGTTGGTCGCGATACGAGTTGGGGGCTGTAGCATGAACAAGCATGCCCTCGAAGCGTTGGAGTTCGATCGGGTGTTGGAGATCGTTTCCGGGTACGCCACCAGCGAGTTGGGCGCCGAGGCGGTTCAGGCGCTCGAGCCGTCTCCGGGGCGCGGTGCCGTATCCGAGGAACTGGATCACGTCGACGAGATGGTCTCGTGGCTGATCCGCGACGAACAGTGGTCGCCGCCATCCCTGCCCAACGTCCGTGGACCGCTCACCCGGCTGGCCGTAGCAGGCAGCGTTCTTTCCGAGCGCGAGTTGATCGGCATTTCGCGTCTGCTGGACGGAGCGCGAGAGGCGCGGCGGTCGCTTTTGCCGCAGGCTTCCCAGTTCCCGCGTCTCGGGTATCTGGCCTCCGGCCTTTTCTTCAACGAGCAGCTGCAGAAGAAACTGCACGGAGCGCTGGACGAAGAGACCGAGTCGCTTAAGGACGGTGCGTCGCAGGAGCTCAAGCGGTTGAGACGTTCGCTTCGGTCCTCCCGCTCGGACATAGTCCGGCACCTGGAGAGCGTCATCAACGGCCTGGCGGACCGCGTCGCGGTCCCGAACGCGTCGGTGACGCTCCGCAACGGCCGCTACTGTATTCCTGTACGGCGCGAGGGTCGATCGGACGTCGGCGGCATCGTTCACGACGAGTCGGCCAGCCGGGCGACGCTGTTCGTCGAACCGCCTTCGGCCATCGAGCCGATGAACCGCTTGCGCGAGATGGAACAGGAGGAAACACGCGAGGTCGAGCGGATCCTCATCGAACTGGCGGACGCGCTTCGACCCTACAGCGACGAACTGGCCGAAACGCTCCGCCTACTCGTCGAGCTGGATTCGCTGTTCGCCCGAGGCCGCTACGCTCTGGTACGAGGCTGCTCGCGGCCCAAGCTGGTGGACTGGGAGGAAGAAGGCTACTGCGTGGTTCACGGGCGGCACCCGATCCTGCTGGAAGGCTCGGAGCCGCTGGTGCCCTTCGATCTTCTGCTGAACCCCAGCGAGTACACCCTGTTGATCACCGGCCCCAACGCCGGCGGGAAGACGGTCTTGTTGAAGGCGGTGGGGCTCATCTCGGCGATGGCACAAGCCGGGATTCTCCCGCCCATCGGGCCGGGCTCTCAGTTGCCCCTGTTCAGTGGGATCTTCGCCGACATCGGGGACGAACAATCGATCGATGCCTCGCTGTCCACTTTCACCGGCCACCTGAAAAACTTGGGCGAGATCCTCGAGGAAGCCGGGTCCGAGGCGCTCTGCCTGATCGACGAAATCGGCGGTGCCACCGACCCGGTGGAAGGCGCGGCTCTGGCGCGCGCCGTGCTCGTCGATCTGGCCGATCGCCGCTGTATGACGCTGGCTACCAGTCACCTGGGCGCGCTGAACACCCTGCCCGGTGAACACTCGGGCATCGTCAGCGCCGGACTGGCCTTCGACCCGGAGCGTTTGCAGCCGCTCTACCGCCTGATCAAGGGCAGGCCGGGACGCAGCTATGCACTGGCCATGGCCCAGCGCGTCGGTTTCCCTCGAACGGTCTTGCAGGAAGCCGAGGCCGCTTTGAGTCAGCCGGAAGTAGACACGGCCCGGTTGCTGGCCGACCTGGAGCTGAAGGAAAAGGAACTGGACGAGCGCATCGCCGAGCTGGAGCGGAACGAAGTCGAGCTGACTCGACGACTGGAGGCCCACAAGCAGGAGAGCGAAGCGTTCGCGAAGCTGCAACGCGAGACTGAGCGCGAAGCACACGAGCGAGCCCGCGAATTCCTGTTGGAGGCACGCCGACAGCTCGATACGGCGATGAAGGAGGATCGTGCCGCCGCCCAGAAAGCACGAAGCGAACTGGAAGCCAGCCTGCGGGAGCACTCGAAGGCACTGCGGGAGATAACCGACGACACGGCCGGCGCCATGGCGCGTAGCGGCGTCTTCGAGCCGGGCGACCAGGTCTGGATCACCTCGCTGGAGAGGGAGGGGCGGGTTGTCGAGACCCGCGGCCGCGACGTCGTGGTGGAGATGGGCGGGGTCAAGCTGCAACTGACACCGGCGGTCCTGGCGCTCACGTCATCGCCCGAGCCGCGGACCCGGGCCGAAACGCTCCACACGTCGTCCGAATCCGATGCGCGGCCGGAAGTCGACCTGCGCGGGATGGTGGCGGACGAAGCGCGCTTCGAGCTGCTTCGAGCGCTCGACTCGGCGATCCAAGCGGGCCTGGGCGAGCTGCGCGTCATCCACGGCAAAGGCACGGGTGTGTTGAGAGAGACGGTCGCCGAACACGCGCGCAGCGACCGCCGCGTGAAGTCACACCGCCTGGGAGCGAGCTGGGAGGGCGGCTCCGGCGTTACCATCATCGCACTCGAGTAGGGGGCGTTGTGGGAGTGCAGAGTAAACGAGCAATTGAGCAGCCGAGACTGCGAGTTCGGAGTGAACTCTCAACTCGCAGTCTCGATTGCTCCGTTACTCGTTTACTCACCTACTCCCAATAAGAGGACGCAGTGGTATCTGACGAACTGATCGAGGAAATAAGGTCCCAAGCGGATTTGGCGCAGATCGTGGGCGAATACTCGCAACTGCGTCGTAGCGGTCGTACGTATCGTGGGCCTTGTCCGCTACACGGTGGAGAGGGGCCCAACTTCTCCGTCGATCCCGAGCGGGGGATCTTCAAGTGCTTCGTCTGTGGAGAGGGCGGCGACGTTTTTTCATTCCCCATGAAGCTGCTGGGTCTCGATTTCATCGAGGCGGTGAAGTTCGTGGCGGAACGAGTGGGGATCGTGGTGCCCGAGGTCGATCCGAACCAGGAGAAAGACGATCCGTATCGTGATATCCGCGAAGCGGTGGCGTTCGCGGGCGACTGGTTCGAGACGCAGCTGTGGGACGAGAAGGAAGGGAAGCGCGCTCGCCAGTACTTGGCCCGGCGCGGGTTGTCTGAGGAGTCGATCCGACGTTTCGGGTTCGGCTACGCGCCCGATTCGTGGCGGGGTTTGCGCGAGGCGGCGGCGGTCCACGAGATCTCGGATGATGTGCTCACCCGGGCCGGCCTCATCAAGCAAAGCGAACGTGCGAAGGAGCCGTTCGATGTGTTCCGTGGCCGGTTGATGATCCCCATCTACAACCTTCGCGGCCGTCCCATCGGGTTTGGCGGTCGCCTGCTGGCCGATTCCGATGACGCGCCCAAGTACATCAATTCACCCGACACGTCGATCTTCCACAAGGGGAAGATCGTCTATGGTCTCAACTGGAGTCGACACGCGATTCGTCGCCAGGAAGTCGTTTTAGTGGTCGAAGGCTTTATGGACGCCGTCTCGTTGATGGCCGCCGACATCGAGAACGTCATAGCACCCTTGGGCACCGCACTTACGGAGACGCAGGCTCGATTGCTGGCCCGATACACCAAGAAGGCTCTCCTTCTATATGACAGTGACAAGGCCGGCCTCGTCGCGACGTTCAAGGCGGCGGACGAGCTGCTGCGGGCAGGGGTCCACCCCAGCGTGGCGACGCTTCCCACCGGTGAGGATCCCGACTCGATCGTGCGCAAGGGTGGGGCGGCGGCCCTCGCCGAGCATACCGACATGGCCATCGACGTCCTCGACCGGAAGATCCAGATCCTTCAGAAACGTGGATACCTGGATACCACCGAGGGGAAGCGTCGCGCCGTCGATGGGTTGTTTCTCACCGTGCGCGCAGCCTCCGATGAGGCACTACGCGACATCTATCTGGATCGCGTTTCGGCGGTGACCGGCGTTCGGCGCGTGACGTTGGAACGGGAGATGGAGCGATCGGCGACCGACTGGCGGAAGCGCCGGGCCCCGCAGCAGAAAACACCGCTGCCAGCCGCTGAGGAGGTGCCCAAGCTGGGGGCGGAGCGCAAGCTGCTCCTGTTGTTGATTAGAGATCGTGGGTTGGTCCAAAGGGTGGCCGAGCAGGTCGAGGCGGATAACTTCAGGACACCCGAATACCGAGAGATCTATCGAGCCTTGCTCGCCGCCGATTCGACAGTGCCGGCGGCCGAGCCGGGCCAACCGGGTGAGTCCCTCGACTGGGCGGACCCTCTTCCGGGCCCACTCTACGAGCGGGTCCGCGAGATCGCTGCTGATCCTGAGGAGTTGACTCATCCCGAGGCGGTTCTGGTGGACGCCATCGCGCGTCTGCGGGCACACGAGTTGGAGAAGCGGTTAGCGGACCTCATGACCGAGGTTCTTGTGGCGGATACCGGAGCGGCGGTTGAGCTGGCTTCGGAGATCAAGAAGGTGCGGCAGGAATTGGCGGCACTTGGCATGCGGATGCCAGGCCGCGGGTTCTTTAAGGGTGATTGACGTGACCCAACTATCGATAGCGAGCCGAGTACCATGAGCGAACAGGTGGGGATATTGCAACAGCTAAGAGACTTACACGAGATCGACCAGCATATCCTGGCGATCGAGCGAGAGCTCGGACAGTACCGAGAGGAGCTCACCGGGATGTCGGACGGCGTTTCCGGGTTGGAGACTGGGCTCGAGCGGCTGGAGGGCGAGCTAGAACGTGCGCGGGACGAGGCACGGCGCGCCGAACGTGCGGTGGACGAGAGACGCGATACCCTGGATCGTATACGCACGCGGGTCAACCAGGTCCAGAACGAGCGACAGTATAGCGCCGCCAGCCTCGAGTTCGATCTGGTCCGACAGGAACTCCGCAAGCTCGAGGATCGGGCCGTGGAACGCCTGCAGGTCGTGGAGGATTTGGAGAACCGCCGCAACGATATCTTGGAACAGCTCGAATCGGCGCGCTCGGAGGCGGGACCGCGCGGTGTCGAGATCGTTGACCAGGCTAAGCAGCTGGAGGGCGATCTGGCGATCAAGCGCGACCGTCGCGATAACCTGGCCATCAGGATCGATTCGGACGCGTTGGGACTTTACAACCGGATCCGCGCGGGCCGATCGCAGGTCGGCCTCGCACAATTGACGGAGGAAGACGTTTGTGGTTACTGCTTCACTTCCGTCACCATTCAGCAGAAGCAGCAGATCAAGAGCATGAAGGTCCTGGTCTGCTGTGAAGGCTGTGGGGTGATACTCTATCCCGGTGACCTTTCGGCGTGAAGCCCGTCCTTCGCCTGCCCGAGCCCGCAGAGCCAGCGTTGGTTCGCTCGCTGGTCGGCGAGCTTAGCCTTCCGGATCCCATTGCCGCCATCCTTGTCC
>JBDHGH010000017.1:0-41750 GCA_039589995.1 Gemmatimonadota bacterium
GGCGTGAAGACCGGCGGTGTTGCTGCCAACTACAGTAACTTCCAAGTAACGGCCCTCGTTGCGCTACGGATGCTGATCGGCTGGCATTTCTTCTACGAGGGACTGACCAAGCTGCTCAACCCGTACTGGACATCGGCGGGCTACCTGTCCGAGGCCCAGTGGTGGTTCCAGAGTATGTTCCTCAATCTGGCCGCCAGTCCGTCGGCGCTCGGGGTCGTCGATTTCCTAAATGCGTGGGGTCTGGTGTTCATCGGGCTGGGTTTGATGCTCGGCTGTCTGACGCGAGCCGCCACGATTGCGGGAATTGCCCTGCTGGCCCTCTACTATATCGCCGCTCCGCCCTTCGTCGGTTACGCGTACTCGATGCCGGCCGAGGGCAGTTATCTGATCGTCAACAAGGTTCTGATCGAGCTGGTCGCCCTGTTGGTGACCCTGGCTTTCCCAACGGGAAGGCTGGTCGGGCTGGACCGGCTGATCTTCTGGAAGAGCAACCCTGAGACCCAAGCGCTGAAACAGGCGCACGCCTAAGGGGGCACACGATGACCGACGAGAGTGTGAACACCAGCTCCGAGGCTCCGACACCCGAGACACCTTCGGGAACGAGTCGGGGCATCAGCCGGCGCGACATCCTCAAGGCGTTGGCCTCGATCCCCATCTTCGGAGTCTTCTTCTACGGTTTCTTCAAGAAGAAGGGCATGGACGACTTCCGGCGCGGGGAGATCCTCTCCGAGCTGGGCGTCAGCGAGCGCGGGCCCGCCGTAATCCCCGACGCCATCTCGAGTCCGCCGGGTGACCGGCTTAGAGTCGGCATCATCGGGTTCGGCGGCGAAGGCGAGTCGCTCGTGCGGCACGCCGGATTCGCGCATCCGGACTGGGTGGAGAACGCGCGACAAGCGGCCGAAGAGGATCCGCGCAACCAGCGGCTGCAGACTTATCTCGATCAGGAGGACCTGAACATCGCCATAACGGCGGTGTGCGACGTCTTCGATGTCCGGGCCGAACGGGGGATCGCCGCATCTCAGGTCGATGTCCGATCGGGCGGCGGCGCGCAGAGGCCCGCGGCCAAACGCTATCGGCGCTACACCGACTTGCTCGAGAGCGGTGACGTCGATGCCGTGATCATCGCGACTCCGGACCACTGGCACTCTCGCATGACCATCGATGCGGTGAACGCCGGCTTACACGTCTACTGCGAAAAATGCATGACGCGCACAGAGGAAGAAACTCACGCGGTATACGACGCGGTGAAGAATTCGGACATCGTCTTCCAGTTGGGCCACCAGAATCGTCAGGCCGAAAGTCACATCAAGGCCCGCGAGATCATCGACGCGAACATTCTCGGCCCTGTCTCGCTCATCGAGACGACGACCAACCGCAACGACCCGGTGGGCGCCTGGGTGTACGACATCCACGAGGAGGGCAACCCCGAGACCATCGACTGGGCGCAGTTCGAGGAGCCGGCACCCAACAAGGTGCCGTTCAGCCTCGAGCGCTTCTTCCGCTGGCGTTGTTGGTACGACTACGGAACCGGGCTGTCGGGCGACCTGCTCTCACACGAGTACGACGCCGTGAACCAGATCCTCGAACTCGGCATCCCGCACTCGGCCGTCGCCTCGGGCGGTATCTACTTCTTCAAGGACGGTCGGGACGTTCCCGATATCTTCCAGGCGGTCTTCGAATACCCGGACCGCGACCTAACGCTGGTCTACAGCGCGACGTTGGCCAACGGCAAATGGCGCGGCCA
Source organism: Gemmatimonadota bacterium (assembly GCA_039589995.1). Classification (GTDB taxonomy): domain Bacteria; phylum Gemmatimonadota; class Gemmatimonadetes; order Palauibacterales; family KS3-K002; genus JBDHGH01. The sequence goes on from JBDHGH010000017.1 coordinate 1,745, forward strand.
GATGTACATGGGCCACGACGCCACCATGGAAGTGGGCGGAGGCTTGACGATCCGGGCCGAGTCCCAGTCCACGCGCTACGAGCAGAAGATCCAGGACGGTATCATCGACCCGTCGATGCCGTTGTTCACCTACCGACCTGGCTTCAAAGGGTTCGATGCGGTGACGTCCGCAACCGAGGAATACTTCGCCAGCCGCGGACTGCTCTTCACGTATCGAGGTGGTCGGCGCGTATCGGCCTATCACCTGCACATTAAAGACTGGCTCGACGTGGTCCGGAACGGAGGCGAGCCGGCCTGTAACATCGATCGGGGATTCGAGGAAGCGATCACCTGCCATATGGCGACGAAGGCGTACCTGGAAGGGCGGAAAGTGATATGGGATCCTGTGAATCGGAGGATCGTCTGAACTGGATTGGGAATATCGATCAATTGAGCAATAGAACACTAGAACATTCGAACATTCGAACCGCGAAGTGCAGAGATGCTGACGACAACGACTCTGAAACTTCAACTTCGAATGCTCTATTGTTCTAATGTTCCATTGATCGACATTCCCAATCGAATTCGATATTCCCAGGTCCGCACATGACCAGAACGCTGGAGGCCGAGTGAGCAAGAAAACGCGCTTAGGCGTGATGATGTTCCTGCAGTACGCGATCTGGGGCGCCTGGGCGCCCGTCCTCTCGTCGTACCTGATCAACGATTTGGGTTTCAGCGGCGGGCAAGTCGGTTGGATCTACGCGCTGCTTCCGCTGGCGACGATCATCTCGCCGTTCATCGGGGGGCAGGTCGCGGACCGGTGGTTTTCTTCCGAGAAGGTGATCGGTTTCCTCGCCCTCACGGGTGGCGTGCTGTTGCTCGTCGTGTCACGCACGACCGATTTCAAAGTCATGTTCGTGCTGATGTTCGTGTACAGCTTGCTCTATGCGCCGACGCTGGCTCTGACGAACTCCATCGCCATGATCAATCTGGACGACTCCGAGGCGGAATTCGGGAAGATCCGGGTCTGGGGTACGCTGGGTTGGATCGCGGCGGGTTGGATGCTCACGGGTTGGCGGTGGGGCGGCCAGGACGGCATTCTGCCCCTCGTTCAAGGGGATACGTTGTTCTTGGCGGGCCTCGTCTCGATCCTCATGGGGTTGCAGTCCTTCAGTTTGCCGCATACGCCGCCGCAGAAGGAAGGCGTGAAGCCCTGGGCGTTTCTCGAGTCGCTGAAGATGTTGAAGGTGAAAGATTTCGCCATCTTCGTCGGCATCACGTTCGTTGTCGCCACCGAGCTCGAGTTCTATTACATCCTCACCGCTCCGTTCCTCGAATCGGACAAAATCGGCGTGTCCAGTGCCAGTGTGCCGGCCGTGATGACCATCGCCCAGGTCGCCGAGATATTCGTCATGGCGTTCCTGCTGTCGTACTGGTTGAAAAAGTACGGGATGCGAAAGACGTTGGCGTTCGGGGTCGTCGCCTGGCCCATTCGGTACATCATCTTCGCCGTCGGTGCGCCGGCGTGGCTGGTGATCGCATCGCTGGCGCTGCATGGCTTCTGTTACGTGTTCTTCTTCGTCGCCGCCTTCATCTATGTCGACAAGGTGGCGCCGCCCGACATTCGAGCCTCCGCACAAAGCCTCATCGCCATCGTTGCGCTGGGCCTCGGCCGGTTCCTCGGAAGTCTGTTTGCGGGCAAGATCAGAGATGTATTCACCGTCGCCGGCGAAACGAACTGGACCTACGTGTTCCTGGTGCCGTGCGCGCTGACCGTGGTGTGTGCCGTGGCGTTCTTGCTGTTCTTCCGGGAAGAGAGCGCCCCGGCTCGGGCCGAGGGGATGATATGACGAACAGACTGGGTGTCGGGCTGATTGGAGCTGGCTTCGTCGGCAAGTTCCACGTTCGATCGTGGGTCGGTATACGCGATGCCGATATACTCGGTGTGGTGAGCCGGCGCGATGGTACGGCGGAGGAAGCCGCGGCGCTCGCCAGGACTCTCGGTGTCGGCGACGCCCGTGTGTTCGACTCCGTCACCGACATGGTGGCCGATCCTTCCATCGATGCTGTGTGGATCTGTTCGCCGAATTTTACCCGCATCGAGGTGATGGAGGAGATCGTCGGTGCCATCGAGTCGGGGAAAGGCGACCTGGTAGGTGTTGCCTGCGAGAAGCCGCTCGGTAGGAATGCGGCGGAAGCGCGGAAGATGTTGGAACTGGTTCAAAGAGTCGGCCTGCTCGATGGCTATCTGGAGAACCAGCTGTTTTCGCCGGCTGTGGCGCGCGGCAAAGAGATCCTCTGGAGCCGGGGCGCCGCACTGACGGGTCCCCCGTACCTGGCGCGAGCCGCGGAGGAACACAGCGGTCCGCACATGCCCTGGTTCTGGGAAGGCGAGCTTCAGGGCGGCGGCGTTCTCAACGATATGATGTGTCATTCGGTGGAAGTGGCGCGATTTCTGTTGACGCCTCCTGGCGCCGAGCGTGGAGCCATCACGCCGGTGAACGTGACCGCTCACACGTCGTGCCTGAAGTGGCAGCAACCCCATTATGCCGAGATCCTCTCTCGTAACAGCGGCGGAAAGACCGACTACATCAATCGGCCCGCCGAGGATTTTGCCCGAGCCCTGGTGGAGTATCGGGACCAGGACGGCAAGGAACGGATCGTCGAGGCGACGACGAGTTGGTGTTACGTCGGGGCGGGTCTTCGTCTGAGCATGGAGCTGCTGGGCCCCGAGTACTCGCTCTCGGTGAATTCTCTGGACGCTGGGCCCAGAGTGTTTTTCAGTCGACAAGTGGTCGGCGATTCTGGCGAGGACCTGGTGGAGAAGCAGAACGCCGAGATGGGACTCATGCCCATCGTCAGCGATGAAGAGAGCGAGTACGGTTACGTGGGCGAAAACCGCCACATGGTGAAATCGTTCCTTGCGGGAACGCGCCCCGAAGAGAACTTCGACGATGGCGTGAATGTCACCGAGCTATTGATGACAGCGTACATGAGCGCCGAGCAGGGGAAGACTATCGCCTTTCCGCCACCGGATCTTGAATCGTACGTGCCGGCTGTTGCCAGGGGCGAGTGGAACCCACGGAACAGATGAACCAATGTTCAAATGGCGGAATGATACCGATGTACCGGCTAAGGAGGAACTATGAGATGGGCCTTCATTCTGCTCGCCGCAGTGCTCGTGCTTCCCATAGCGATTTGGGCCGGGCGCGAACGGTTCACCGGACGTGAGGATGCGGCCACGATGGTAGCGCGTCTAGCCGAGAGTCCTGCCAGCGGCGAGCTGGAGCAAATTCTGAAATCGTACAACGGGACCTACACGAAAGCGGGCTGGAACCACTACGGGCCCGGTTATTTCGAACTCGATCGTGAGACCGGCGTGCTCAAATCGCACGGCGGGATGGGGCTGTTCTGGTATAGCGTCAAAGAGTATGAAGATTTCGAGCTCGAGCTGGAGTTCATGAGTACCGATGAGCACACGAACTCGGGGGTGTTCGTGCGCGTACCCGGCGTACCCGTCAGCGACGACTACATCTATCACAGCTTCGAGATCCAGATCAACGATGCCGGTGAAGGAGTCCACCAGACCGGGTCGGTTTACGATGCCGAGGCGCCCCACTTCAAGATCAGCTTCGTCGGTGACCATATCGAAGTCGAGCTCAACGGCAACAATGTCATCGATTGGGACGCGGAGCCGCGGGGCAAAGTGGAGGATTTCGCCCGGCGCGGGTATATCGGACTACAGAACCACGACGATCAGAGCCCGGTCTACTTCAGGAACATCTATGTGAAGGAACTGCCGTCGGGCGAGAGCGACTAGGCTTCACAGTGGCGGCTAGAGCGGAGCGCGAAAGTAAGATTTGATACTATATTGCCCAGAGGTGGCGCGAAGCCGCCACAATTAGCAGTTTTAGGGGTTAGAGGTAGTGGCACAGTAAGGCCTCGTGCGAACCTGCCGAACAGTTCTGGCTTGCCCAGCCGGATCCTGCCGGCGCCTGCCAAGAGGAGCCCCGACCATGCGGATTGCCGACATCCTTCGCAAGAAGGGAAGCCACGTCGTCACGATACAGCCCCAGAAGACCGTTTGGGACGCCATCCAGACACTCAACGAGCACAAGATCGGCGCCGCTGTCGTCACTGAGACGGACGGCCGCGTCGTTGGCATCATCTCGGAACGTGACATCCTTCAGACAGCTGCGAAGCAGCGTGAGAGCATCAAGGACATAGCCATAGCGGACATCATGAGCACGGACCTGGTCATCGGTGTCGCGGAGGATCGCCTCGACTACGTCATGGGGATCATGACGCAGAACCGGATTCGACATCTACCGGTCATGAAGGAGGAGGAATTGGTCGGCATCATCTCGATCGGTGATGTGGTCAACGCTAGCCTGCAGCAAACGGAATTCGAGAATCGCCGCCTGAAGGACTACATCCACGGAGTGACCCACTAGCCGGGCGCGAGCGAGGGTAGCTCAGGTCGCCCGACAGGGGGAATGCAGCCGGGGGTCTACTCCTCCGGCTGTTGTGCTGCTTTCCAGATAACCATCTGCCGCTGGCCGTCCGGGCTCTCCTCCACCCTGAGGGTCAGCGAGTTGCCATCCTCGATCTTCAGGTCCTCCCGGACCTCCTGGGGAATGGTCAGCCTGCCGCCGCTACCGACCGTCACATCGGCGTAGTAGAGCGAACGATAGATACCGGCCATGTGTAACCCTCCTTGATTTCCAACTGCCGCACAGCCTTAGACCCTCCCGACGTCTTAGGTCGCCGGGCCGTCGGGGCTAAGCTGCTGAGCGATAGGCGCATTAACATGGGAAAGGCACGGCCGTCCGGCAAGCAGGCTATTTCCCGGCCAGAAGCCGGAGCGCGTACTCCGGTGAGACGCCTTCTTCGTCGTGTTTCAGGTAGGCGAAAACGTCGCGTCCCAGTTTCGTACACTCCGTCATCCAGGCGTGCCAGTCGGCCAACTCTGCGTCGGTGTACTCGTCCTTGCGGAGCCGGGCGTACACGAGATTCCCCGTGGCTACCCGGGGCGTGTCCAGCTTGTCGCCTTCCGACACGCAGAGCGCCGCCCCGCCGTTCGATAGGATTTGGAACACGTCGTCTTCGAACCAGCTCACATGGCGAAACTCGAAGGCGTAGAGAAGTCGAGGGTCCAGGCTGTCGAGGAAGTTTGCCAACCTGTCATCATCGCGCTTGAAGTAGGGCGGCAGCTGAAAGAGGATGGGGCCAAGCTTGTGGTCGAGCAGCTTGCATCGTTCGACGAAATCCCGGGTCAAGTCCTCGACATCCTGCAGGCGGCCTTTGTGGGTGATCCCCTGGTTCGCTTTCACCGCGAAGGTGAAACCGTCCGGAGTCCTATCGCGCCATCCTTCCAGCAAGTCAGACCTGGGAAAGCGATAGAACGTGTTGTTGATTTCGACGGTGGTGAACTTCTCCGCGTAGTACTCGAGGAACTTGGATTGGGGGAGGTTCTCCGGGTAGAAAGACCCTTTCCACTCGGTGTAGGAAAAGCCCGAGGTGCCGGCATTGATTGCGCCTGTGCTCATGGGCGGCAAACCTACCCGATTCTCGTGCGGCGGCAACACCCGGGACGACCGAGTACTGTATGCGTTACTGGCCTGGAGCAAACTTCCACCTTAATAATAGGACTCCACAACTCGACGGAGGTAGAGATGGCGGGAGACGCCAAGAAGCCGATCACCGAAGTCCGGCGGCGCGACAGGAACCAGGAAGAAGACTGGATTCGGGCATTCCTACACTCGGGAGCGTGGGGAGTCCTCGCCACCGTTTCGGAGGGTCGGCCATTCATAAATACGAACCTGTATGTGTACGACGAAGCGAAGCACGCGATATACCTGCACGGCGCACGAATCGGCCGAACGCGATCTAACATCGAAGTTGGTGGTCCCGTGTGTTTCAACGTCAGCGAAATGGGGCGGATACTTCCGGACGAGGTCGCTCTCGAGTTCAGCGTCGAGTATGCCGGCGTGACGGTGTTCGGACGGTGCAGCGTGGTAGATGATGACGACGAGGCCTACCGCGGCCTGCAGATGTTGATGGACAAGTACGCGCCGCAACTGGAGCCCGACCGTGATTACCGCCCGGCCAGCCGCGAAGACCTCGTTAGAACCTCCGTGTATCGCATCGATATCGAAGCGTGGAGTGGCAAGATGAACCAGAAGGACGCCGAATTCCCCGGCGCGTTCTGGTTCGAGCACTACCGTCAGGCGTCGCCGTTTTCACCTGGGGGAAAGAAGTAGTCGCGCTTCCCGGGTTCCCGCCTGCCTTACAGGCTGATCCAGTAGTTGACCTTCACGAGGAAGCTGTTCGCCATCGGGTCGCTGAGCAGGCTACCGAATTCGTCGAAGCCCCCGAAGTTGGGGTCGGTAGACGCGGCGGATCGGTTGTGATTCCAGACGAGGAAGATCGTTGACCCGGGTGAGTACTCCCAGCGTAGAACCAGGTTGCTGCGAATCGATCTGAAGGAGAAATCCGGATTCCCGAAAGCGAACGGCTCGGCCGGACCGGGGCCGTCGGGATCGACGGTGTAGATGTTCGTCTCCGGGTCGAAGTCCAGCGTCGAGGCTCCGTCGACGCCGTAGCGGAAGAAGTTGAACGTGCTTGGCTGGGCCAGTTCCTTGTAACCGAGGTAGCCGCCGCTGGCCGTGTACGGTTGTGCCCAGAGCTGCAGCGATAGGTTGGGTGTGATCGCCAGGTCGGCTCGAATCGTGACGTCGAGACCCTCCTGGATCAACTGGCTGAAGACGTAGCGACCGCCGTATGTCGCTGTTGCTAGCGAGTCACGCCGCTGGGTGACGTAGAAGGCGATCGACTGCGATTTCGAGTAGTTGGGCATCACCCGGAAGGTCAGCGCGCCGGCGGGTCGGAAGGAGAGCCCGAGGCCGATGTTGGTGCCCCACCCATCGTAGACGTTTCGAGCGTACCAGGTGAAGAAGTCCGCCGAAAAGGCCTTGCGGCCGTCGCTGCCGATGAAGGCGTTCGCGCTCCACTGCCGTGGGCTTTCCATCAGCGGGCCGCCGCGCGTCGACTTGTCGCTCTGTGCCGTGAAGCTGTAGTTGGAGCCCACACTGAAGTTCCAGTAGTTGCGGAGCTGTCCACCGAACCCGAGATAGATCTGACGGAACTGGTTGGCCCCGCCGAAGTTCCAGCCTTGCGCGAAGGTCGTGTTGGCCCAGAACCTCCGGAAAACCTTACCCGGGTCCAGCCAACGACGACTCAATCGAACCCCCGAGAAGATACGGTCGGCAACGTTCAAGAACCCGGCATCGTTGATTTCGAAACCCGGCGAGTAAGCGTAGAAATCCGTCCCGTAGGTCCAGTTCCCGGCGACCTTGCCCAACTGCATCGAGCCAGCGTAACCCGTCAGGCCCGTCGCCGTCGTATCCACCGAGACGTAGTCTTGATCGGGCCGCTGGTAGAAGCGGGCCGACGAGAGTTGCGCTCCGGTCATCGCCAGCGGATCGCCGCGGATGCTGGAGGCACTCATCGATCCGTTCAAGGCGAACTGGTTGCCGCCAAAGCGGTGGAAGAAGTCCACCCCCCCGGTGAAGGCCGACCTGCGCAGGTAGCTAAACACGGGATCAGAGAGATCGCGAATGACGCTGGTGCCCAGCATCCCGATCCCGCTGCTACCGCCGCGTAAATCTCTTCGCAAGCTCACCACCGCGAAATTGGTGAGCGGCTCGACGGGTTCCGACGTCTGCAGACCCTCGGAGTGGACCACCGCCGCATGCTCGCGCGCAGTGAGCGCCTCCAGGACTCCGATGGACCAGCCACCGGTCTTCCCCGACAGTTTGGCCGCCCCGATGATGTTGGAGTAGATAGGGTAGTCGATGAATCCGTCGGTTACGTCTATCGAGCGACTGGGTGGCCGGCCGATCCTCCGGGAATAGAAGAGATCCGGCGCACCAAAAACGAATCCGCCGCTGCCGGCACCGAACCGGAAGATATCGGCGCCCTCGACGAAGAAGGGGCGTCGCTCGGGGAACTGAATCTCGAACACGCTGAGATTGACCACCGCGGGGTCGGCCTCGACCTGGCCGAAATCGGGGTTGATGGTGGCATCGAGGGTGAGGCCGCTGGTCAGACCGTACTTTAGGTCGAGGCCTACGGACACGTCGTAGGCGCCGTTCTGCGTGAACGGGTTTCTCGGATCACCGCCCTCCAGGTAGTCCACTGTGCCGACGGTGTAGGGGAGCGCCTCTAGCCTTCGCGGCGCTGGGATCCCACGCAAGCCGACCAGATGTCCGAAGTGCGAGGAATAGCCTTCCTCGGTGTTCGGGACCCAACTCCACCGGGTGTGCTCGTTCTTGCGGAATACCTGGCGGGCGAAGTTGATACCCCAGACTTGCTCGTCCGCGCTGGAGAAGCGGAGCTGCGAGAACGGGATCCGCATTTCCACGACCCAGCCCAGCGAGTCGACGCGTGTAACAACATCCCAGATCGGTTCCCAGGAGTCATCGCCGTGCATGTCGTCGTTGGTAGCGATCCCATCGCCTCGTACACCGGCGGGATTCACGCTGAACCGGAAGGTTGTGCGATGGTCGTGGTACGAGTCGATGTTGACCCAGAACATATCGCTGGACGTGTGGCTGTCCCGACGGCCCATACGCCGTGCGATACCCTGCGGTTCGCTGTCGAACAAGCGTACGCCGACGTAAAGGGCGCTGCGGTCGTATACGATGAAGACCTCGGTACGCTCGGTGGGCGCCGATCCGTCCTCGGGCTCGATCTGTGTGAAATCCGTCGCTCCCATCACGCCGCGCCAAGCGTCGTCGTCGAGGCGCCCATCCAACCTGGGCGCGTCCTCTACGTAGGTGGCGATGAGATGAGGAGGTACCCGGCCGTCCGGGTTCGTCAGGGTCGAATAGCCGTTCTCGCTGAGGGTGTCAGCGGTCTGCGGTGATAGGGCTTGAACAGCAAGGGCAAAGACAAAGCTTCGCAAGAACACACACTCCCACGCCTGCGGTGCCATATATTCAGACGCAAAAGGTGAGCAAAAGGTTGCACTGGCGCGGGTTTCCTTTGGTTGCTGCCGGCGGTCGCTAGAACCAGCTCCGCTCGGCGGTCCGTCGACCCCCCTCGTCTCCTTCAGCGCGCTGATCCCGTCGGGTGCGCTGGTTACATATTGCTAAACCACTCGATCAGTTTCTGGTCGAACAATTCCGGCTCCTCGAGCTGAGGCGTGTGACCGCTAAGCTCGAAGAGGTTGTACGAGACGCTCTGTAGTTTCTCCAGTTGCCCGTCCCAGAGGGTGTGAGGGACCACATAGTCATACGGGCCCATAGCTACGAATACAGGGCTGGTGACTTGGCCGGGACCCTGCGACAAGTCGTACTCGATGTAGAGCTCGAAGATGCGGTTCCATACGTCCACGTTCACGTACATGCCCTCCCAAAGCGGAGAGGCGTCATACGTTGCGTCATACCAATACCTGGGGCCGTTCGTGATGTAACCGGCTACGAACGCATCTCCGGGTGGCAGCTTGGCAAGAGAGTCTTGACTGAGCCTATTCCAGTTGTCCAGCAACACCTGTTTTCTTTCCGCGTCCGCGTGCGACTCCCAGTACTCGGTTCCGACTTCGGACATCTTTCCGAGTCCAACAGGCGGTGAGCCGATGACAACGACGTGGGAGACGTTCTGCGGATACCGCCGAGCGTATTCCAGGGCCATGTCGCCGTGTATGGAGTGACCCAGGATTGCGACCTTCTCAAATCGGAAGAACTTGCGGATCAAGTCCACGTCCTCCGCGTACGAATCCAGTGTGATCTCACTCGGCTCCATCTCCGGGGCTGATGGCGTGAAGTGTCGTAAGTCGACGAAATAGAACTTGAAGTGGTCTCTAAGGCGTTGGGAAAACGTTCTCGGATAGTATGTGGCCGAACCGATGACGAGCAGTGGGATGCCACTTCCCTCCACGACGTAGTTCAACTCGGCATCGCGGATTTTGATCACACCCGCTGACGATGGGGCGTCCTGAGCGGGCTTACTCTCAGGCTCGCACGCGAAGATGACGGCGAACGTGGCCGCGAAAATAGTGAGCCGCTTAAGCATGTCCAACTCCTTGGCGCTTGGAGAGTTCGTTTGCTACGCCTGATCATCCGCCGGGTGGTGGTGGCGGTGGGAATAGGCCTAGCTGAGACAGCATCGCTACGTTGTCCCATTCTACCCAGAGTTCGGCGATGCGGCCGTCTTCGATGCGGAAGATGGTCAGGAAGGTGAGTTCCGCCGACCTCCCGGTGGCCGGGAGGTCACCCATCGGGCCGGTCTGCGTGCCCGAGTACGTGGCCAGGCCAGCGACCCTATCACCCTCGGCTATGAGCGTCTGGATCGTGACTCGCTGATCGGGGAAGGCTCTCAAGAAGCCTTGCTGGAGCTGGATGAACTCTTCTCGCGAGTTCACCGGCGGTCCTTCGGTTGCCTGGCTGTGGCGAACGAAGTCGTCGCTCACGACTGCACCCAGCGCCCCCCAATCCGCCGCGTTTGTTACTTCGGTGAATTGTCGCACCAGGTTCTTGTTGGCCTCGAGTTGATCGGTCGTGGAAGGCGCACATCCCATCGCCGATGCAACGAGGAGAATTGAAAGAACGCGTGCGGTAAGTCGCATGATTGCCTCCAGTGGCTCTATAGGCACTTCACCTTATTACCCGGAAGACTCGGGCCAGCGTGATCAGAGCCGAGATCTGAAAGAGTACGATGAAAAGGAACGCCGCCCGTAGGACGCCCCACTCCAATGAAAGATCGCTTTCGCCATGCCCGATGTCCGTCAAAGCGAGGAAGCTCGCGACCCAGGCAAGCATGGAGAAACCACCCAGGAAAAGAGAAAGTTGCACGGCGCGTCGCAGTGGCGTCATCCCGATGCCTTTTGGCTAGATGGTCCGTCTTTGACCGAGCCCGGTCGCGAGTGGCGAAGAGAGTGCGAAGTAGACCGTAGCCTGCGCCAGACAGACAGGCGATTTCTCTCGACGAGCAGCCGCTTGAGTGAGGACATGGGCAACCAGCGGCTAGAAGGCTGATGTTGGGACTGCTACAAGATGCCGACTGCGAGCAGGCATGGCAACGAGAAGGTCGATTGCCGCCCAGAGCCTACCGCCGACTGCTCACCGTGACAGCGGAGTGATTTGTGGCGCGCCCTCGTCCCGGCCCGGCCCCGGGTGCCCCCTCACCACAACCGACCACTCGTAGACTCGCTCGATTGTCTCCTTGGTGAGCACTTCAGCTGGCGGGCCTTCGGCGGCGGGGATGCCACGGTCGAGTAGCAATAATCGTTCAGCGTAGCGTGCGGCGAGGTTCAGGTGGTGGGTCACGAGGACGACCGTGACGCCGTCTGCGTCGGCTAGCTCGGCAAGCAACTCGAAGATCTCCATCTCGTGACGGATGTCGAGGGATACGGTCGGTTCATCGAGCACCAGCGTCGTGGGCCGCTGGGCCAGTGCCCGAGCGATCAGCACGCGCTGGCGCTCGCCGCCGGATAGCTTCGAGATCGGTCGCTCGGCGAACTCGGTCACATCGCAGCGCCTCAGAGCTTCCTCTATCGCCTCGCGATCCTCGGCTCCGGGTCGACCCAATAGCCCGAGGTGAGGATACCGTCCCATCCCCACCATCTCGCGAACGGTGATGGGGAAGACGGTCTCCTCGCCTTGCGGGACCACTCCGATACGCTGCGCTAGTGCCCGCCGGCTCCATTCGTCCACCCGCTGGCCCGAGTAGTCCACGCTTCCACCGGTGGGTTGCAGCGTGCCGAGCAGCAGCTTCAACAGAGTCGACTTGCCGGACCCATTCGGCCCTATGACGGCGTACAAGTCACCTGAGTTCACTTCGAGCCTGACTCCGTCCAACGCCGAACGTTCGGTCCCTTCATAGCGGAAGCGAAGGTCGCGGCCCTCGAAGACGAGGCCCGCGCTCATACCGCCCTCCGGGTCAGTAGCACGACAAAGAGGGGAACGCCGACCAGCGCGGTGATCACGCCGAGTGGCAGCTCTGCCGGCGCGGCGACGGTGCGGGCTGCGGTGTCTGCCGCCAGCAGGAACCCTCCACCCAAGAGCACGGAAGCGGGCAGCAACAATCGATGATCGCTTCCCCACATCAGGCGAATGGCGTGTGGGACGATGAGACCGACGAACCCGATGATCCCGCTGACGGCCACCGTGGCCGCCACCAACAACGACGCCACCAAGTAGGCCGCCAGCTTCACCCGCTCCACGCGGGTGCCGAGATAAAGTGCGGTCTCCTCGCCAACGGCCAGCAGGTTGAGGGGTCGCGCCATCAGCAGCAGTACGATGATGCCCGGAATCAAGTACGCAGAGAGTACGATCACCGAACTCCAACTTGCTGCGGCCAGGCTCCCCATCATCCAGAACACCGCGGACCGGAACGTCTCGCCCGACGCAAACGTGAGCAGCAACTGGATGATCGCGTTGAAGAAAGCGGCCACCACGAGGCCGGCGAGAATCAGGATACGCGTATCGAGTCCGCGGGCCGCGTGCGTAGCGATGCGCAGTACCAGTCCGATGGCGAGTAGCGCACCGAGTAGCGCGGCGAGGGGGATCGACCAAGCCGCGTGCAGACCCCAGCCCAGGACCACCGCGGCCACGGCTCCCACCGCTGCGCCCCCGGACACGCCGAGCACCCAGGGCTCTGCGAGTGGATTGCGCAGCAGCGCCTGGAACACGGCACCGGCCAGGCCCAACGCACCGCCAACGAGCAGTGCGACGATGGCTCGTGGTAGCCGCAGGTCGAGGACAATGGTGCGCGTTGTGTCATCGCCACCGCCCATCAAAGCGTCGAACACGCTGGCCAATGGGAGATTTGCGGCACCGACGGCGATGCTCAGCAAGAGGACTGCGGCGGCGATGATCGCCAGCAGTAGAAGACGAAGGGGAGTCCGCGCAATCACCGAACCGTCTCGCCGTTGAAGGCCGCCGGGTGCAGGAGGCGCGCGAGTTTGCCTGCGGCCTCCGCTACACGTGGCCCGGGTCGGTTGTACAGGTCTGCGTCCACCTGGACGATGCGGCCTTCTCTCACAGCTCGAAGCTCGCGCCATCCGACGGCTGATCCAAACCGCTCGATATCGATGGGCGTGCTTTCTGTTTGTGATATGAGGATGATGTCGGGCTGCCGTCGTACGACTTCTTCCATGCTAACCTGTGGCCACAGGCCCGGCGCATCCGAAAAGACGTTGCGGCCGCCTGCCAGCTCGATCAGCTCGTCGATGAACGTCCCGGATCCCGACGTCGTGGGTGGATCGTACCAGACAACGTAGAACACGGATGTGGGTTCGCGCGCGGCTACAGCATCCCGCACAGAACGAAGTCCAGCGTCGATGGCGTTTACCAGCGAGTCCGCCGCCGCTTCGAGGTCGAGGATGCGTCCCAGCTCCAGGGTCGCCTCGTTCAAGTCTGCAAGACTCTGTACTTCCGGCGAGTAGACCTGGACTCCGAACTGTTCCAGTCGCCCGATGACGGAACGAGATGCGTTGTCCGGCCACGCGATGACGAGTTCGGGTTCGAGGATGGTGAGCTGTTCCAGGCTCGGCGTTAGACCCTCTCCTACTGAGGGCAGGTGCGACAGCGCCGGGTCGACATCGAAGTTGGTGCGCGCAACGAACCGATCGGCGGCACCGAGCGCCACGATCGTCTCTGTGGCCGACGGGATGAGTGAGATGATCCGTTGAGGCGTTCGCTTCGCCTCTTCTCGACCGTCAGGGGGGTCGCCGCCGCGCGAGCAGGCGACCGCCACGACCGCCAGGACCAGACCCAATCGAGTCAGCAGCCGCACGACGACTCCACGCGTGTGAAGGCGATGTCGATGGGGCAGACTCCGACGCCGATCTCGTCCGTGTCACCTCCGTTCACTCGGTATGCTATGCTGGGGGCAATGCAGTCGCCCGGTATCAGCGTGTACAGGCGTCCGCCGTCATCGAAGCCCAGCCCGCTCGATATCGATTGGCCCTCTACGACCAGCGGATCGGAAGGTGAATTGATGAAAGTGTCCGCGGCGGCGTCCCAGACGGCGACCCCGTAAGCGAACGAGCTGATGTAAGCGTAGCCGTCGGGGCCGAAAGCGATGTCACCGGGGAACTCTCCGAAGCCGGGGTGGTGTTCGACCTCGCCGGACGTCGTCGGGTCGATCACCGAGAGGCTTCCGTCGCCCTGACCGAAAGTGCCCGAGTTCACCACGTAGAGCAGGCCGTCGGGCCCGAAAGCGGCGGCCGACGGGTTGAAGCCTCTCAGGATGACCGTGGAGATGACCGCGTTTGCGGATGGGTCGATGACCGACACGCCGCCGGCCTTCGACGGCCGATACGTGTTGTCCAGTTCGGCGTTCAACACGAACACGCGATCGGCCGAAGCGATGACACCCTGGGGAAAACCGCCGACGTCGATTTCTGCGCCTGCGGTAGCCGCTATCACGTTGACCGGGCTGACGGTGTTCAGGTTGGGATTCGCGATGTAGGCGATAGAGTCGTTAAAGAAGTCGACGCCGGTCGCACCCGAGTTGTCGGGAAGCGCTACCGAGGTGACGTCGCCGCTGGCCAGGTCCAGTATCGCAGCCGAACTCAAGAAGCCCATCGGCGCAATGGCATAACTGCCTCGTGCGGCCAGGCTGACCGGCGATCCCGCCTGGCCGATTCCGATGGTTCGCCTAGCATCGATGCTGTCCACCGGGATGACGGTGACGGAAAGGTCTATGCTGTTGACCACGACCACGGTCTCGACGCCGGCCGGTATAACCGGGCCGGTGGGACTGTCATCGTTGCACGCCATCGAACTCAGGCCGATGGCTACAGCCAATGCGATACTTCGCGTTAGGGGTTCACGCCACACTGCAATTCTCCTTTCGTGTCATGTCGTAGGTAGACCATCAGATTCTTGGTCGCGCGCTGATCTCGAAGCGAACCAGGCGTCCGGGTTCCGGGTAGCCGAAGATCAGCGAGTCGTCGTTGTTGAAGAGACGATCGATGGCCAGGGTCGGAATGATCTCCCAGCCTCCGGCATCGAAAACGCGCCTAACTCGCAGATTCAGAGTCCAGTAGGGATCGAGGGCGTTCAAAGCCGCCGGGACCGGATAACGTTTCCCGACGAAGCGAACGTCAGCCGTAAAATCCCAACGGGCGGGCCGCCAGGAGGTGGCAAGGCTTCCACTGTGCAACGGTCGGTAGATCACCTGTACCGCATCGTCGCCCGGCCGATCGTAGGTCACACGCGTCAGACTGTACGTGGCTGATACGGACAGTCCTTGCCCTGTGAAATCGAGTTGTCCCTGCGCATCGATGCCCCTGCGCTTCACGTCGAAGTTTCGGGGGCTCCAGACGAAGCGAAAGTCGGGCGACCAGATGATCATGTCTTTCACGTCCGCGGTGTACGCGTCCAATGCCAGTCGTCCAACCGCAAGCGAACCCACGCCACCTTCGACGCTCGCGCCTGCACTCAAGTCGTTGGGGATCCGCTCGGCCCGGAGATTCGGGTTCGGCTCGACCGCCACGCCTTCTCGGAAGAACTGATCGCCGAAGCTGGGAGGGCTGTAGCTCGACGCTTGTCGCAAGTGAAGCGCCAAAGGACCGGCCGCCCCCGTGAGCGTCAACTCGTGCGTGGCGTACCAGTTCCGCGTCAGGTCATCGCGATCGACCCGGAAGGCTGCAACGAGTCGCGGGCTGGCGGCAGAGCGCGGGGAGATCTCGCCGCCCACGAACGCGCCGAAGTCGAGTCGGCCGTCGGGAGCAGGCTCGGCAAGGGCGGCGCTCTCGTAGCGTTGCCGTCGGAGTTCGAGACCCCCCGACAGCGATTCTACGATTCCGTCCAGCGAGATGCCGCTGGTGAAGCGACCACCCAACGCCAGCGCGTCCGTCTTGCTGTCGTAGGGTAGCCCAACCGGTGGGTTGGGATCGACGAAGCGAACCTTCTGAAGCAGACCGTGGACCTGCACCGACAAGGAGACGCGCCCGCGCAGGCGCTCCCAACCGGCCTGCCCGCGCCAACGCGAAAGATTCTCACGAGCGGCCGGGGTTGGCGCGAAGCTGGGGCCGGCGATCCCACGATCCAGTTGGGTGTATCCGCCGCGGATGCGAAGCGCTCCTCCGCCCAGATCGCCGGAAGCCGCGGCGAACGCACTGCCTTCCGAGATGTCGGAGTTCAGTCGAGATTGGGTCCCCTCGCCCGGTACAGGGGCCTCGTACTCGAACGCGCCATCGATAGTCCGCAGGTTCCCGCCCGCCGACCACGACAGCTCCAATGCCCGCCCGCTCGTCTCAGCGCTGCCCGACCAGAAACCCAGTGACCCCGTCTCAAGGCGTGCCCCGAACGGCCGAGCTGTTCCTCTCGACTCGATCAGAACCGCCCCTGCCGCAGCGCCCGGTCCATACCTGGCCGATTGGCTACCGGCCAACACCGTGATCGATTCGATCTGCGAGGCCGGAATGGTGGACAGGTCGGCTTCGCCGGTGAGTGGATCGTTCAGGGGGGCGCCGTCCAGTAGGACCAACACTTCGTCAGGCGAGCCGCCCCTAATGCTGACCGTCTGAGGGCCCGCTAGCCCGCGACGCTGGACCAACATACCGGGTCGCCCTTCGAGCAACGTGCCCGCGGTCAGGTCGGCGCGGGCCTCTATCTCCTCCCGAGGAATCGAGATGACGCCCGGCGAGGTGGTCGCGGGTGCTTGCGTGCGGATTTCGTCGATGGGCAGCGGGCTGGCCCCCAGCTGTACAGTGAGCCGCGAAATTTCGCCGTTCCGGACCTCCACCTCCAGCGACTGCGCCTCGTAGCCCAGGCGGGTGAGACGGACGGTATGACGCCCAGCTTCCAATCCGCGGATTCGAAACTCCCCGCGACCGTCGCTCAGCGCACTGAGCTCGCTACCCAGCACCTCCACCCGAACATTCTCAACGGGTTCACCGGTGATGGCATCGGTCACCCGGCCCGCGAGTTCACCGGGATACTGCGCCATGGCGAGAGAAGGCGTGATGAGCAGGAAAAGCGCGGCTGCCATCGGGCGAGCGAGTACCGTCGCTCGGGCCAGCTGGCGCGTAGTGTCAGTCTGCGGAGGCAATAATAAAGCCCGCACGTCTTACCCTGGAAGAGTGCCATGGCGTACGGGGCGGAACAGGTCTCCTGACTCGAGGCAGCCCAGCTCGCCTTCCCAGAACCTGCTGCTGGATTCCAGTGGCGTGTCGAGCGAGCTTCTTCCGGCTTTCGCCGGGCCTCACACAGTGGCGGGGCCGTGCCGGATTCTCACCGGCTTCCGAATTGTTCCGCCCGCCGTCGTGTAACCGATTGTCGACTTGAGTGTACGGCCGTCGCCGGCGCGGGTCAAGAACGCGCAGCGACAGCGAGTCTATTGGCGCTATTGCGCGTCCGTGAGCGCTTTTTCGATTTCTACGTACTTCATGACCTCACCTCTAATGGCGATGTCGCCTGCTACGCGAAAGTGGAGTGTCGCGTCGACCCAATCGCCCGGGGCGAAGTCCTCGTTCAATTGCAGCAGCATGACGTGATATCCGCCGGGTGAAAAGCGGAGCTCGCCGTTCGCCGGCAGCGTGAGCGACCCGACCGGCTCCATCCTGACCGTGCCGCCTTGCTGAACTGTCTTGTGCATTTCAGCGACCTCCGCGACGGGAGTCGCTACCGAGATCAACTCATCCTCGCTGCCGGTCCGGTTCACCACCGTGAAATACATCGCCGCGCGCTCGCCCATCGCGGGCTCGGTGACGTAGACTCCCGACACCTCGATGTCGGTAGTGGTGGCCTGCTGACTATCGGGAGTACAGCCGGCGACCACAGCTGCCAGCACGACCCACGATAATGAAACGTTGTGCGCTCTCTTCATCATTCGCCCCAGGTCTCGCTTGCTAGTCCAGGAAGGTCGTGTGCCCAGTCGGCCTGTCGGGTCCCGAACGGATATAGAATGTGCGACAGGTTGTCCTTTGTGAATACCATAACATGTGCCGAATGCCCCACGGCGTATTCGCCATCCTCGCTCTGGGATATGACCGAGGGGGGCAGGCCTAGTGAAACTGCGATCTCGTTCACTTCGTCGTGATCACCCCACAGACCGATGAACGCTGGGTCGAAGTTGTCCAGCCACAGACGCATGCGTTGAGGCGTGTCGCGTTCGGGGTCCGTCGTGACAAAGATGACCTTGAATTGCTGGCGCAGCTCGAACGAGAAGTCCTTGAGCACGGCTGCGATGTTTGCCATGTGGATGGGGCAGACGTCAGGGCAGTGTGTGTAGCCGAAGAAGAGGAGCGTGACGTGCCCCTCGGTCTGCTCGCTGAAGTCGAACGCCGCACCTTGCGTATCTTGGAGGGTAAAGTCCACTTTCTCGCGCGGTGGCTGAAGCATGCGGCCCCGATAGCCGTCCCTGCCGGAGGTGTCCGTGTTGGTGTCGGTGTCAGTGCTACAGGCGGAGAGCAAGACGGCGCAGACGCACGCCGCCGCCGTCGACCAACGGGTCGAGCGAAGTTGCACCTTGGGTACGCGGTTCGTTCTTGGCATGTGTTTCGCTTTTTGACGATGATCGGTTGGCCACCCCTACCGCCAACAGGCGCTGCACCACGGTGACGGCGAGGCGGTGCGGTGTGCCGAGGTTCGAATGTTTGGGGCAACAACAAGATAAATGAAAACAGAGGCTCGCGCAGGTCGGGTGGGTACGAGCAGACGCCGGGAGGTAGCCCTATGGGTGCTGGCCGTGGCGCTGATGGTTGGCGCGGCCGGCTACCAGCGCTTCACGGGCCCGTCGTATCCGGCCACCGGGACCTTTCAGGTGGCAGGACGGACGCACGAGTACCGATTGGTGCGAAATGCCCCGACCACGCGTGATGCCAGGGTCGCGATCCCCGACCCCGGGGAAGGAGCGACGGCCACGCTCGTCTACAAGCGCTTCCGGACCGAGGACGATTTTGTCGAGGCGCCGACGGTCGCGGCGGACGGCGAGTTGGTGGGCTGGCTTCCCGCCCAACCGCCTGCGGGAAAACTCGAGTACTTTCTTATTCTCGATGCGCCGACAGGCCGTGTCCCGATCCCGGACGAGTCCCACGGTAACATCGTGATCCGGTTCAAGGACCCCGTCCCGCTCTACGTGCTTTTGCCGCACATCGCCATGATGTTCTTCGCCATGCTCATCGGCGTGCGGGCGGGGCTGGCCGCGATCTTCTCGCCGGAACCGATGCGTCGTCTCGCATGGGTCAGCTTGGTCGTGATGACGGTCGGTGGTTTGGTGCTGGGTCCGATCGCCCAGAAGTACGCGTTCGGGGCCTATTGGACGGGATTCCCCTTCGACTACGACCTGACCGATAACAAGGTGCTGCTAATGTGGTTGGTATGGGTCGTTGCCTGTGCCTTCATCGGAGCCAGGCCGAAAGAGAAAGAATGGCCGGCTCGCCTGTCGGTGTTGGCGGCGACGCTGGTGATGGTGATCGTGTATGTAATTCCTCACAGCGCCCGAGGTACCGAGCTGGACTACGAACTGCTCGAGCAAGGTGTGCCCCCGTCAGAGGCGCTGAAGTCCGGTAGGGAAGGCTGAGCGATTAGCGGCGCTAGTTCTGCTCCCGCTGTTTCAGGTTCTCGATCGATTCGATGAAGCGTTCCATGGGCTGAACGCCGTAGAAACTCTCCTCTCCGGTGTACGTCTCACCTTTCTTGTTGAACACAAACGTCGGTGTGCCTGGGACCTGGGCCGATGTCGCCATACGAATGTCGTTGATGATCAGTGGCGACATCACATCGCGTCTCAGGCAGTCACTGAAAGCTCGTAGCGGTAAGCCCATGTTCTCGGCGTACGCTTCGAAGAACGGCGTGGGGTCGAGCGCCGGCTTCCACGCATTCTGGAAAGTGAAAAGCTGGTTGACCATCCCCAGAAACCCCGCTGCGTCGCCCAGCGCTGCCGCGCAGAAGGCGGCCTCCGCGGCCTGATAACCGCGCAGCAACCGAGGTATCGGGTAGACCCTCAGGATGAAGATCGCGTCTTGCTCTTCCACCAGCGTCTTGAGAGAATCTCCCTTTGTCAGGTAGAACTGGCGACAATCCCCGCAGGCGAAGTCGAAGTATTCGTCGATTATGAGTTCCGATGTTTCGGAGCCGAAGATCCGGGCCGAGTCCGCCCGTTGGAGCAGAGGGATATCGGCTCGGGCATCGGTCTGGGCCGCGGCGGTCGAGTAGCCGACACAAAACAGAGTGAGAAGTATCCAACGTGCCCTGGCCATAGAATCCTCCCTCTCCGGCCACGTGAAATCAGAAGGTGTGTGGGTGGGGCCGCCGCTGAACTCTATTGCGGAGGGCCGGGGTGTTCAAGAGGCCCGTGGACTTGACCCGAGGCCCAGTCTTGGCGATAGTGAAGCGACAATTGAAGGGTCGACGGCGGACGGATTTGTGGCCGCTTGCCACCGCCGCGCGGGTGCGGGTCACCTGCAAAACAAAAGGTCTAAAGTGCCGGGACATAGGAATCTGTATCGAGCGCCCCGCACGGCTGACCGCTAGCGGGGCTTTTGCTTTGGAGCCAGAGAGCCGAGATGAGTAAGAGCGCGTACCTCGATACCCTCAAGGAGCGGGTCCTCGTCTACGATGGGGCGATGGGTACGAGCGTCCAGGCGCTCCAGCTCTCGGCGGACGATTTCGGTGGCCCCGATCTAGAGGGGTGCAACGATCATCTCGTCCTCACGCGCCCCGACGCTATCCGCGGCATCCACGCCTCCTTCCTGGAGGTGGGGTGCGACGTGATCGAGACCGACAGCTTCCGCGCCAACCGTCTCACCATCGCCGAGTATGGCCTCGAGGACAAAGTCGTCGAGATGAACCGCGCCGCCGCGGCCATCGCCAGGGAAGTGGCCGGCGACTACTCGACCCCGGACCGACCGCGCTTCGTGGCCGGTAGCATCGGGCCGTCGGGTTACTTGCCGAGCACCTCCGATCCGACTCTCGGTCGGGTCACCTACGACCAGCTCGCTGACGCCTTCGGCGAGCAGGCCCGGGGCCTGGTCGAGGGTGGCGCAGATCTGCTGATCATCGAAACGGGCCAAGACATCCTCGAACTGAAAGCGGCGGTGGCCGGCGTCCGCCGCTACTTCCGCGAGGCACACACCTGGGTACCCATTCAGGTGCAGCCGACGCTGGACACCTCGGGCCGCATGCTGCTGGGCACCGACATCGAGGCGGCTCTGGTCACGCTGGAGGCGCTCCGGGTCGACGCCATCGGTCTCAATTGCTCAACGGGCCCCGAGCACATGCGCCAGCCGATTCGTTACCTGTGCTCGAACAGTCGGCTGCCGGTTAGCGTGATCCCCAACGCCGGAATGCCTCGTAATGTGGGTGGCCTGGCGGTCTACGATCTCACGCCGGAGGAGCTGGCGGAAGCGCACGAGGAGTTCGTGACGCGCATCGGCGTATCCGTTGTCGGCGGTTGCTGCGGTACGACACCGGAGCACCTGAAGGCGGTGGTCGATCACGTGTGGGGCAAAGAGCCGGCGCCTCGCGAGGTGAAGAGCGTTCCGCGGGTATCGAGCGCCATCACCGCGTTCGATATCGCCCAGATCCCGGCGCCCACGCTCATCGGCGAGCGGGTGAACAGCCAGGGCTCGCGGAAGGTCAAGCAGCTCTTATTAGATGATGACTACGACGAGATCCTCCAGGTGGGGCGCGACCAGGTCGAGAGCGGCGCCCACCTTCTGGATGTATGCGTTGCTCTGACCGAGCGTCAGGACGAAGCCGACCAGATGCGGGCGCTGGTGAAGCTGCTGGCCCAGGGTGTGAGCGCGCCCCTGGTCATCGATACCACCGAGATCGACGTCGTCGAGGCTGCCCTGAAGCAAAACCCCGGCCGCTCGACCATCAATTCCATCAATCTCGAAAACGGCCGCGCGCGAATCGACGCCGTGCTACCCCACGCGGTTGAGCACGGGGCCGCGCTGGTGGCGCTGACCATCGACGAAGAGGGGATGGCCAAAACGGCCGAGCGCAAGCTTGAAATCGCGCGACGCATTCATGACATCTGCGTCGACGAATACGAGCTTCGACCCGAAGACATCATCTTCGACGCCCTCACCTTCACCCTGGCGACCGGCGAAGAGGAATTCCGCGATTCGGCCGTCGCGACTATCGACGGCATCCGGCGAATCAAGGGTGAACTACCCGGTGTCTTATGCAGCTTGGGCGTATCCAACGTGTCGTTCGGTCTCCAAGCGCACTCGCGGAAGGTGCTCAACTCAGTCTTCCTGCATCACTGCGTCGAGGCCGGCCTCGACATGGCCATCGTCAACGCTGCTCATATCACCCCGTACGCCGAGGTCGATGAGGAGCAGCGCGAGCTGGCCGACGACCTGATCTTCAATCGACGCGAAGATGCTCTCGCCCGCTTCATCGCCTACTACGAGGAGCATAAGGCGGACGA
This sequence comes from Gemmatimonadota bacterium, assembly GCA_039589995.1. Lineage (GTDB taxonomy): Bacteria > Gemmatimonadota > Gemmatimonadetes > Palauibacterales > KS3-K002 > JBDHGH01. The sequence continues at coordinate 24,122 of JBDHGH010000017.1, forward strand.
ACAGGAGCGGATCGATCCGACCTCCGAGATGACTCCGGAGGAGGCCATCCACTGGAAGATCCTCCATCGCGTGAAGGATGGCGTCGAAGAGTTGGTGGACGAAGCGATCGGCAACCGCGGCGGCGACGATCCGGCCGCGGTCTGGACGCTGAACAACGTACTGCTGCCAGCGATGAAAGAAGTCGGCGACAAGTTCGGCGCGGGCGAGCTGATTCTACCGTTCGTGCTGCAATCGGCCGAGGTGATGAAGCGGGCCGTCGCCAGGCTCGAGACGTATCTGGATCACGTCGAGGGGCAGACCAAGGGGAAGATCGTTCTGGCTACTGTGTTCGGCGACGTCCACGACATCGGAAAAAACCTTGTCGGCACGATCCTCACCAACAACGGCTATACAGTCTACGATCTGGGCAAGCAAGTCCCGGTGAACCGGATCATCGAGAAGGCGGAGGAAGTAGGAGCCGATGCCATCGGCCTATCGGCCCTCCTTGTCTCGACATCGAAGCAGATGCCTCTCTGCTTGCAGGAGATCGACTCGCGAGGCTTGAAGTACCCGGTGTTGTGCGGAGGCGCCGCCATCAATCCGTCGTTCATTCGAGCGGCTGCCTTCGTCAATAGTGACGAAGACGCGCTCTACGCTCCGGGCGTCTGGTACTGCAAGGACGCTTTTGCCGGACTGTCGGCCGTGGATGCGCTTACGGATGACGAGAGACGTAGCGAGTTCGTTCAGGCCCGTCATGTCGAGATACGTGAGGGTGTGGCGAAGCGCGAGGCGCTCAAGGCGAAGGCCGACGAGCTGAGACCGAAGAAGACGCGTGGCGGGCCGTCACGCGACATCGATATTCCCGAGCCGACGTTTTGGGGAGTGAAGGTCATCGATCGTATTCCGTTGGCGGAACTATTCCCGCTCATCGATCTGAACACGCTTTATCGTCTCCACTGGGGCGCCAAGAACGCCAAGGGCGAGCGATGGGAACAGCTGCTACGTGAGGAGTTCGAGCCCCGGCTCGAACGCTACAAGCAGGAATCGCTGACCTCGGGCTGGCTCCGACCTCAGGCCGCCTTCGGTTTCTTTCCCGCCGTCTCGGACGGGGACGACCTGGTTCTCTTCGATCCCAACGAAGCCGACCGAGAGGTTGGCCGGTTCGATTTTCCGCGCCAGCCGCACGGCGACCGACTCGGGTTGACCGACTACTTCTCGAGCGGTGAAAACGACGGGAAGGACGTGGTGGCCTTGCAGATCATCACCGTTGGCGATGAGCTGCTCGAGAGGTCGTCCGAGATGATGACCTCCGGCGATTATTCCGAGGGGTATTACTTGCACGGGTTCGGCGTCCGCCTGGCGGAAGCCGGCGCCGAGTACATTCACCGCCTCATCCGCAAAGAGCTGGGGATCCCGGAGGACCGCGGCCTCCGCTACTCCTGGGGCTACGGCGCCTGTCCCGACCACCGTCAGCACCAGCTGGTCTTCGAGCTGTTGCCCGCCCGAGAGCGCCTGGCCATGGACCTCACCGAGGCCGGCGCCCTAGTGCCGGAGATGGCCACCGCCGCCCTGGTCGTCCACCACCCCGAGGCCACGTACTTCACTGTTTGACGGGCCTTTTTCGGCCTTCACAGAAGGCCTTTTGCCGTATACCTTCCGCCCACAATGAACCACGACTACACGTTTCTCCGCGCCTGCCGGCGCGAGCCGGTAGACCGTGTGCCGCTGTGGCTGATGCGCCAGGCGGGTCGTTACATGCCCGAATACCGAGCGCTTCGGAAGGACCGCACGATTCTCGAACTGTGCCGCACGCCCGATCTGGCTGCCGAGGTCACACTTCAGCCGATCAACAGGTTCGACCTGGACGCCGCCATCATCTTCGCCGATATCCTGCTCCCTCTCGAGGGGTTGGGCATCGGCTTCCATTTCGCCGAGGGCGAGGGTCCGGTCATCGAGAAGCCGGTCCGTTCGCCGGCCGATGTCGATGCGCTCCGGTCGTTCGATCCGACGGACGACCTGGGTTACGTGCTCGAGGCCATACGCATCGTGCGTGGCGAGCTCGAGGGCAGGGTTCCACTGATCGGGTTCGCGGCTGCGCCGTTCACGCTGGCCAGCTATATGATCGAGGGCGGTTCGTCGCGGAACTACCTGTTGATGAAGTCGTTCATGTACCAGCAACCCGAGGCGTGGGATCGACTGATGCGGCACGTCGCCGACATGACCCGCGACTATCTGGCCGCGCAGATCGAGGCCGGCGCGCAGGTTGTCCAGATGTTCGACAGCTGGGTCGGCGCGCTTTCACCGGAAGACTATCGCAAGTACGTGCTCCCGCACTCGGCGCGCGTTCTCGATGGGCTGGCCGAATACGACGTGCCGCGGATCCACTTTGGTACGAACACGGCGACGCTTCTGGAATCGATGAAGGAAGCCGATAGTGAAGTACTGGGCGTGGATTGGCGACTTCCGATAAAAAAGGCGCGGGAGATCATCGGTCCCGACTTCGCCGTACAAGGGAACCTCGATCCCGTACTGCTGATGGCGCCCAGGGATCTATTGGTGGAGCGAGTCCAGGGAATTCTCGAGCAGGCGGCCGCCGGCAACGGCTACATCTTCAATCTGGGACACGGAGTGCTGCCGCCGACGCCGATGGACAGCGTCGACGCGGTCATCGAGACGGTACATCAGTACCCGGTAGGCGGTGGGCGGTAGGTCGGTAGGCGGCCGGATGAGCTCGAGCGGACCCACGGGGCTACTGGTGATGGCCTACGGCACGCCGGAGGCGATGGACGGCGTTCGGCCTTTCCTGACACATATTCGCCACGGCCGCGAACCTTCGGACGAGGCAGTGGAGGACCTGAAGCATCGCTATTTGCTCATCGGCGGTCCCTCGCCGCTCTACCAGACCACCGTGGATCAGATGAAGGCTTTAGAGAATCGACTCAACGCTTTGGGTGGCGACTATCGCGGATACCTGGGGATGAAGCACTGGAATCCCTACATCCCCGAGGCTGTGAGGGGGATGGCCGCCGAAGGAGTCGAGAAGGCCGTTGCGATCACGTTGGCGCCTCACTACTCGACGATGAGCATCGCGCAGTACCTGAATTACGTTCGCGAGGGGCTCGAGGGTCTGGACGCACCGCCGGACATCGTGTGCGTCCAATCGTACCACGATGAACCGCTTTTCATCGGTGCGCTCGAGGAGAAACTCCGCGACGCGATGGACAACCTGCCGGCGGATCTGCGTGGGGATATCGCGGTCGTCTTCACCGCGCACAGTCTGCCGGAGAAGATCCTAAAAGAGGGCGACCCCTACCGCGAGCAATTGCTCGAGACGAGCCGTCTCGTCGCTGAGCGCTTCGATGGTATGATTTGGCGGTTCGCTTTCACCAGTCAGGGTGAGACCAAGGACAAGTGGTTGGGGCCGACGCTGGCCGAGACTTTCGACGAGGTAGCGGCCGAAGGGCACAAGGCCGTCATGTGCTGTTCCGTCGGCTTCGTGTCCGAACATCTCGAGACGCTCTTCGACTTCGACATCGAGGGTAAGCAGGATGCCGAGGAGCGCGGACTGGCTTTCTATCGGGCGGCCGCCCTGGGGACGAGCCCCAGGTACATCGCCGCGTTGGCCGAGGTCGTGCGCAAGGCCGAGGGCGGCCACCGCGGTGTCGAGACTACACGCCTGCCCGAAGATGACCTGCAGGCCCCGACTTACCCCACATACTGATGCGCTATGATGGCCGACGCTCGGGCTCGTAGGGTCGCCGTCGTTGGCGGCGGCATCGCCGGTCTGGCCGCGGCCTACGAGCTGACGAAGCAGGCTCGCGAACAGGACCTGCCGCTCGCGGTCGACATGTTCGAGTCGAGGGATCGCCTTGGCGGCGTCATCCTCACGGAGCGTGAAGGCGATTACGTACTCGATGCGGGACCCGACGCGATGCTCACCCTCAAGCCGGCGGCGTTGGAGCTGTGTCGCGAGCTTGGGTTGGGCGACGAGATCATTCCGACCCGCGATGAAGATCGCGGTGTGGCGCTCTACTCGAGAGGTAAGCTGAGGTCGCTGCCGTACGGAACGGGCAGCAGTTGGGCGCGGAAGATCGGCGCCTACATGGGCAGCGGCGTCATCTCCTGGGGCTCTAAGCTACGCATGGCTGGAGATCTCTTGTTACCTCGCGGCGCGCCGCGGGACGACGAATCGATGGCTGACTTTTTCGGCCGCAGGCTGGGACGCGAGGCGGTGGAGCGCATTATCGATCCCTTGATCGCGGGCATCTACTCGGGCGACCCCGACAGGCTGAGCATCTACAGTACGTTCCCACGCTTCCCCCAGATGGTGGCGAAGAACCGCAGCCTGCTGATCACCATGCTGAAGGCGCCACAGAGTAGTCGTTCGGACGGCCGGACGCTTCCCGTGTTCTGCTCGCTGCGCGGCGGATTGGATCGACTGGTCGATGCGATCAGCCAACAGCTGGATTCCGACCGCGTCTTCCTGAGCACCGACGTGACGTCCGTTCACAAGATCGAGGGAGGCTATGCTTTGAGCACATCGGAGGGTGCCCGCGATGGCTATACCGATGTGATTCTCTCCGTACCCGCCTGGGTCGCAGCTCGACAACTGGCTGATGAGTTCAGACCGGTCACGGACGCGATGGGGTCGATCCGCTACGTCAGCTCGGGTGCCGTGTTCTTTGCTTACCGCCGTAGCGACCTCGGAGAGCGGTTGCGTGGCTACGGGTTCCTGGTGCCCGACTGCGAAGGGCGACGCATCAACGGTGCGACTTGGATCAGCAACAAGTTCGAGCACCGCTCGCCGCCCGACGGATTCCTGGTCCGCTGCTACATCGGTGGCGACCGAACGGCCAGGGAGCTGGAGTTGACCGACGACGGGATGATCGCGATGTGCAGGGAAGAACTGCGCGAGATCGCCGGGATCACCGCCAAGCCGCTGTTCGCTCGCGTCTACCGCTGGAGGCAGTCGAACCCGCAGTACGACGTCGGGCACGCCGAGCGCAGTCGCTGGATCGACGCGGCGCTTGCCCAGCACCCCGGACTCCACGTCACGGGTAGCGGCTTCCGCGGCATCGGCCTTCCGGATTGTGTGAAAGACGGTCGCGAGACCGCGCGTCGCCTAATCGGCTGAATCGAGGCCGACGATCTCCAACAACTTGAGGGCGTTGCTCGATGTGGCGATGCCCGGGCGCAGCTTATAGTCGAAGGTGATACGACGCCCTTCGGGCCCGTCCTCGATCGTCTCGCTGAAATGTACCGGAACGCACGCCGCCGATAGCTCTTTCGTCTCGGCCAGCTCTAAGTCGTGCGACGTCACCGCGCCGATCGCGGGGGTTTCGAGCAGGTAGGTTATGACCTTGCGAGCGGCGATCTGGCGCTCTGCCGAATTAGTACCTTGGAAGATGTCGTCGAGAAGATAGAGCAGGGTACTGCCTCTATCCGTCGCGGCTCGGCGCGCTGTATCGACGACGCCTTTAAGGCGCTCTAGTTCCGCCATGAAGTGGGAAAGGCCCTGCTGCAGCGAGTCGCGGATACGCATGCTCGTCTCCAGGATGAGGGGCGGCATGCGCATCGACGTGGCACAGACCGGACCGCCGGCGCGCGCCAGCACGACGTTCGTACCGATCGCCCGCAGCAACGTGCTCTTACCCGACATGTTGGAGCCGGTGATCAGGGTGAACTTCGCCTGCGGTCCGACCTTCACATCGTTGGCGATGCGCACGTCATCGGCCAACAGAGGATGGCCCAGCCCTTCGGCTTCGACCATGCTGTCTTTCTCTGTTGATACCTCTGGGAACGCCCACTCGGGATTGTCAAAATGCAGGGCGGCCAAGGCGGCCAGTGCGTCCGCTTCACCCAGCGCCGATAGCCACGATCGCACCTGACGTCCCGCTGTCGACTGCCACTTCTCCAAGAGCAGCATCACGTGAAAGTCCCAGAGCGTCAGCGCCTGGATCGCGACGTAGGGCATGGAGAAACGGACTTCGGATAGCGCGTTCAGTCTGTGCAGCCGCCGCATTTGCCGGTAGGGAGAAATCGCGCCGGTCGCCAGCAGCGATCCGATCCGTTGCAGCGCCTGGGTCTGGAATGCCGTGCTGGAGAGCAGACGGAAGAGCTCGGCGTACTGTTGGACGGAACTCTCACGGGTGAAGGCGCGGCCGAACGTCTTGTGAATGCGTCCGCCGCCCGCCAGATAAGTGAACGCCAGATTCACGATCAGCGCGAGCACCCATCCCGTGTACGGGACGATGTCGGCGAGGTCCAGGGCGATGAGGACGGCAGGAACGATCGACAGCAGTCGGGCACTCCAAACCAACAGTCGTAATCGGCCCAGCCACGGTTCATCCTCGGCCCATGCCAGAAACGTCGCCACTCTGTCCGGAGATTCTTCCGGCATCATGCGGCCCCTCACCGTGATCTCTTCTCGTTCATCGGTCAACACGGCGAGTTCCGCCACCGCGGCCTGTCGTTCCCGAATTGTGTCGGGATCGGCCGGTTCCAGCAGCCAGGCTCTCAGCGTTCGGCGTCCCGGCTGCGTAGCTACGGTTCCCAGGAGCGCGAACAGCGACTCGTTTCCGAAGAGATCGAGGTCTTCGGCGTAGGGGTGTTCAGGCGTGGGTGCGACAGCGTCGCGTTCGGGTAGTGCCGCCCAGTCGCGCGCCCTTCGAGCCAGGCCCTCTTCGTTCAACTTCGACAGGTCCTCGTACCACCGGCAGCGAGCCTTCAGCGCGTTGTGGAACAGGACCAGTGCCAGGAAGGCCAGGGAAAGCGTGGCGGCCGCCGCGAACCAGGTGGCGCCGATCCAGGCGCTGGGGTCGAGCAATCGAAGGATGGACAACCCGGCCGCGAGGAAGAGCACGAGGCGGATGTTGGCGACCCAGCGCGAGCGGCTGGCGCATTGTCGCTGCATTTCAGCGAAGCGCTGGCTGCGCTCGCGGTAGACCTGGTCAACGGCTTCGGTTCTCTGGGTCATCAGTCATGATTGTCACCCTCTAGGGAGCTGTTCGCAACGGGTGGAGACGAACATCGAACACCGGTATTCGTCGCTACCGCCTAGCCGACTTCCGAAGTATGATTAGTAAGAAGTAACCCAGAGGCGGATGATCGATGGTGCGCGCTTGTACATACGCTCTCCTCATCGCGGGACTTCTACTCGCCGTTTGCGGAAACCTCCGCGCCCAGGACGAACTGCCTCCACCCGACAGCGTGTATCGTACCCAGCCTGTGCTAGAAACCGGTGACAAGGTACGCATCATGGCTCCTAGCCTGTTCACCGAGATGCTGGTCGGCCGAGTCGAGTCGATACTCCCCGATACGTTGCTGGTAAAGCCCAAGAAGTTGTCTGCCGCCGTCATTCCTTTGAGCGACGTTAGCCAGCTGGCGATATCTCGGGGGAACAACCAGATAGTCGGGGAAGTCCTCGGTACGCTATTCGGCGCGATGCTGGGAGGGCTGATCGCCTCCGAGCTGTCGCCGACAGATCCGAACTCGAGCATCAACACCAATATCTTCACGATCGTGGGTGTCGTGGCGGGCGGAGCAGGCGGCCATTTCATCGGAAAGCAGTTCGATCGTCGCCTCTTTGGGGAGAATTGGGAAGAAGTACCGATATCGCGCGTCCGCTGGGAAAGCCACCAGCAGTGACGGCTACCTGACAGCAAGACATCCAACACTCTGCATTCATGATTCAATTTCGATGTTCGATGTTCTGCGTTCGATCCATCTTGGAATTTCGCATATCGATGATCGATGTTCGATGTTCGTCTCCCCCAAAATAGGCCCTGTCTCTTCTCCCGCCCGGCGGGTACATTCACAAAACGTCTCGAAATCACAAATCATAAACGCCCGCACCAAATGCTTAGAACAACACTCACACTTGCATTTCTTCTCGCGATGCCTGCCCAGATCCGGGGTCAGGATCTGGTCATCCAGCGGTGGCTGCTGAACGGCCCGATGCCCTCCGACACCGGCGCGACGCGCGTCGTGGCAGACTACATCGGCGGCGAGCCGGGCCTTCTGCCGACGTTGGGAGATGAAGGCTGGATCGAGGTGGAGGCTGATGCGTTCGGGAGGCTCGATCTCAACGCCGTCTATGTAGGGACCAGCACCGCCTCGAGTGCCGCATACGCCCACACCTACGTATTCGCACCCGAGGACCGCACGGTTCTGCTGATCGCCGACAGCGATGACGACTTAGTGGTGCGCGTCAACGGGCAGCGCGTGTGGGTGAACGAAGTGGCCCGCGGCTTGGGAGGCGGCAACGATACGCTGACGGTCAAGCTGTCCGAGGGGTGGAACAGCCTCCTGTTCAAGCCGCTCAACCGAGGCGGGGGGTTCGGCCTATTGGGTCGGATATCGCCAGGGGAAGGATTGCTGCTGTCGACGGTGCGTCCGCCCGGCATGGTCGCTCACAACCATCCCGAGCCCTCCGTAACAGTAGGACCGCTGTTCCTCGACTCGCTCGTCTGGGTGTCCGAGGGTCTGTTCCTCGCCGTCCGGGCGCCGATCGCGGCCTGGGGACGGGAACCGTTCGAGAGTGTAGGCTTTCGACTGAGCGGAGGCAGAAGCGCCGAGGTCTTGGAACGGATCGCTCTCGTCGAACCGGGCGAGCCGGTGGACATCACGCTGCTGTTGCCGTTCGACGTCTTGCGAGACGCTGCCATAGGCGAAACGCCGCTGGTCGCTGCGGTGGAGTGGACCGGAGGGTCGGGCAGCACTGGCGTCTTTGTCGACCCGGCTCGGCTGCTGCGTTTGGTGGGCGGTCGGATCGCGGTCGGCGAATGGGCGATCGAGGGAACGCGAGACCGACCCAGTCGCTTGGCCGCGACCCTTGTCGTTCCGTCTCTGTTCGAAGAGCACACCGTCGATCTTCTCTCGTTGGGCCTGGGTCCGAACACGAGTTACCGGGTCAATGGCCGTGAGCTTCAGTGGGAGCATGGGAACGTCGAGTTGTGCGGGCCCTGCACGGTCGGTGACTCGTTAATAATCGACATCGTGCCATCGTCCGGGCAGCCGCTTTGGATGGATCCCCAGGTTCGGATTCGCGAGATCGGCTACGCCGAGTACGCCGACGGCTACGAGTACGCAGAGGTCCTCGTCGGTCGTGCGCCTCCAATCGAGTCGCCCGAACCCGGTGTGTGGTTGCGGGCCATGAGCGCGCCGGGCGACTACCAACGGTTGCTGGCCCGATACGAAGTGGCCTATGCGCCGCTGGCCGCCGAGATACGCAGCGACACGCTGCACCTGGTCGGAAACTCCCATATCGATGCCGCCTGGCTGTGGCCCTGGAGCGAAACGAGAGATGTGATCCGCAACACCTGGCGGACTTCCCTCAAGCTGGCCGAGATTTTCCCGGGCTACATCTTTACAGGCAGTTCGGCGGCGTTCTACGACATGCTGGATCGGCGCGAGCCACAGCTCGCCGACTCGCTGGTGGCTGCCGTCGCCGCTGGAGAATGGGTGCCCGTGGGTGGATGGTGGGTAGAGTCGGACCTGAACGTGCCGTCCGGCGAGTCGTTGGTGCGCCAGGGACTATACGGTCAGCGGTATTTCGAGAGGCGCTTTGGGTTCCGGTCGCGTGTAGCCTGGACCCCGGACTGTTTCGGGTATCCGTGGACGATCCCGCAGATCCTCAAGGGTGCAGGTCTCGACTATTTCGTCACTCAGAAGATCCGCTGGAACGACTCTACCGAGTTCCCCTACAACGCCTTCCACTGGCAGGGTCTCGACGGTAGTCGCGTACTCACCTACAACCCGTACGGCTACACGCACAACCTCCAGGCCTCGAGCCTGGCGCCGCAGCGAGTCGAAGACCGCGAGCGTACCGGTATCAACCATCAGATCGTGCTGTACGGGGTCGGCGATCACGGTGGCGGCCCGACGATCGCCATGCTGCAGCGAGCCGAGGACCTGCGCCGCGTGCCTACGTTCCCGACGATGGTCTACGCCGACCCGCTGGACGCGCTCGAATCGGTGGAAGCAGCGGGCCATCACGTCCACCTGCCGGTTTGGGACGACGAACTGTATCTGGAATACCACCGAGGCACTTATACGTCGCAGGCCAACACGAAGCGGAGGAACCGGCGCAGCGAGGAGATGCTTCTGACCGCCGAGGCGTTGGCGACGGTGGGGACGACGCCCTATCCTCGCGAGCGACTCGAGGCCGCCTGGCGTCTCGTCCTGTTCAACCAGTTCCACGACATCCTTCCGGGGTCGAGCATTCCCGAGGTCTACGAGGATTCCGAGGCGTTCTACGACAGCGCCTGGGCGGAGATCGATTCGCTGACGGCGGCTAGTTTCGCTGAACTGCGCGGCCGCATGGACACTCGTGGCCGTGGTTTTTCCATAGTAGTCTTTAACCCCCTCGGCTGGGAGCGCAGCGGGGCGTTCAAGGTCGCAGTCCCAGTAAGGGATACGGTCGTGGCCGAGTTTCGGGCGGAAGATGTACCGGCTTTTGGGGCCCGGGTGGTGCGGATCCCGGACGACCTGAAGGTGAAGCCGAAAAGTCGGGTCCACCCTCCAAGCGCCGGGCGCAACTGGATTGACAACGCCTATCTGCACGTCGAGATCGACACGCTGACCGGCGACATCGTTCGGTTATATGACAAGGAGAACGAACGAGAAGTGCTGGCAGCAGGCAAACGCGGCAACGTACTGCAGATTTTCGATGATCGGCCGGACCAGTGGGACGCCTGGAACATCGTTGTTACCGGCGACAGGTGGGAGGTTGGCGAGGCCCGGATCGTTAGCTCGCGGTCGGTTCCATGGCAGGCGGAACTCGGAATCGAGCGACGTTGGGGCAACTCGACCTTCCGTCAGACTCTGGTCCTTGGCAGAGACTCGCGGCAACTGGATGTGCGAAACGAAGTCGATTGGCACGAGCACCGTAAAGCTCTCAAGGTGGCGTTCCCTCTAAACGTCGTGGCGGATTCTGCGACCTACGAGATCCCTTATGGAACCGTAGGCCGGACGGGTCAGCCGAGGACGCAGGCAGAGCGAGCGAAGTTCGAGGTGCCGGGCCAGCGCTGGGCCGACGTTTCACAGGCTGACTACGGAGTGAGCATCCTCAACGACAGCAAATACGGTTGGGACTACAAGGGCAACGTCCTGCGTCTCACGCTGCTGAAATCAGCGATCTGGCCCGATTCGCTGGCCGACCGGGGTGTACACCATTTCCGTTACGCGGTGTATCCGCATGCCGGCGATTGGCGCGCTGCCGAGACCGTGCGTCGCGCTGCCGAGTACAACACGCCGCTGATCGGCGCTTTCGAGTCGCAACACAAGGGAACGTTGGGCAAAGAGGTCTCCTTCGCCTCGGCCGACCCCGCGAACGTAGAGATCACATCACTAAAGCGTGCCGAGGACTCGGATCACTGGGTGCTGCGGCTGGTGGAATGGCACGGCCTACAGACCGAGGTGGAAGTGGTCGTCGGCTGCCGCGTGACCGGCGCACGGCGGGCGAACCTGCTCGAGGACCCGGGCGATGCGGTTGCGCTGGAACGCGACAAGTTGCATCTGTCGATGCGGCCCTATGAGATAGCCACGCTATTGGTGGAGTGCGAATGACTCGAATCTCAAGTCGGATTCTCAGTTGCTTGTCGATACTCGGTTGCCTGACGCTCCCGGCAAAGTCTGCAGTGGCTGTTCAGGACCCGCCGTCGAGAGAGCCGACCGTCTCGGTCATGAGCTTCAACATCCGGTACGGGACCGCTGACGATGGCGAGAACAGCTGGCGGTATCGGAGCGCATTCGTCTCTGATGTGATTCGCGATGCGGCGCCCGACATCATCGGGACGCAGGAAGCGCTCAGCTTCCAGTTGGAAGAACTGCGCGACGCTCTTCCCGACTATGCGAGGGTCGGAGTCGGTCGGGATGACGGCGGTATATCCGGCGAGTTCTCGGCCATTCTCTATCGCGCAGAGGACTTCGATGTTCTGGAAACCGGAACCTTTTGGTTTTCCGAGACGCCGGACGTCCCGTCCATCGCCGGCTACTGGGGTGCGGCCCTCCCGCGGATCTGTTCCTGGGCACGGTTCATGGAGAAGGAGACCGGTCGCACGTTCTATGTTTTTAACGTGCACTTCAGCTCGCGCTCGCGGGAGGCACGCGAGAAGAGCGCGATCTTGCTCAGCGATCGAGTCGTGGCTCGAGAGCACGGTGATCCTGTCATCGTGACGGGGGATTTCAACGCCGGTGAACGCAGCGCGACCATGGGCACGTTGCTCGGTAGCGCAGAATCGACCTCGGCGTCAGGTTTGAAGGACAGCTTCCGTACTTTGCACCCCGATGCCGACGACGTGGGCACCTTCAACGGATTCCGCGGAAGGACCACGGGCGACAAGATCGATGCCGTCCTCATCTCGGGCGATTGGGACGTAGTCAGTGCGGCTATCCTGCGCACGTCCCGCGCCGGTAAGTATCCCTCCGATCATTTCCCTGTCGTTGCCACGTTACGCCTGCAATGAGTTCGACAACCGGGGCATCTCAACGAGCAGCGGCCCCAGGCGTCCTGTTCGATATGGACGGTGTGCTCGTCGCCACCGAGGAACTGAAGGCTCGCGCGCACTTCGAGACCGTTCGTCGCCACGGCGGTGAGTTGGCGCCTGAGTATTACGGCGAAGTGATGGGGCGTTCGCTCGGGTGCGGACCTCGATCCCGTGCAGTACGCCGAGCTGTTCCGCGCGCTTTACGGCGATCTGCTCAGGGGCGGCGTTGAACTGCTCCCGGGTGCTTTATCGCTGGTTTCTCAGCTGAAAGATCGAGGCTACCGCTTGGCCGTGGTAAGCTCGAGCCTGCGGTGGATGATGGACGAGGTCCTGTCGCAGACGGGACTCGGCGCGCTCTTCGATGCGGCCGTATCGGCGGATGAGGTGAGCGAGGAGAAACCGTCCCCCGAGCCTTATCTCAAGGCGCTGTCGGAGCTAGGGCTCGAGCCTGGCCAGGCTGTCGTAGTGGAAGATTCTGAGAGCGGGGTTGCGTCCGCGAAGGCAGCCGGAGTCGCAGTGATCGCGATTCGCCACCAGTACAACGGTCGGCATGACATGTCTGGTGCTCTAGCGGAACTCGATGGCCTCTCGGGTCCATCGGATGTGACAGGCCTGCTAGAATCTGTCCTTCTGTAGATTTCTTCTCTCTTACTCCTACTCGTACTCGTACTCGTAATCCAAATGGAGCACGATAACGAGTACGATCACGATTACGAGTAGGAGTAGGAACGACTAGACCCAGCCCTTCTTGTGGAAGTCGCGCAAAATGCTGACGAACCGCTCCATCTCCTCCGGCGTTCCAATCGACAGTCGGTTGTAATTGAGCATGGGCGGGAAGTTCCGGCCGACCCTAGCCCCCGCTTCCGCCATCCGCCCGCGGTAAATGTTCTGGTCGCCGCGGATCCGGTGCATGACGAAGTTCGTGTAGCTGGGCAGGTACTCGAGATCGGCCTCGTCGAGCGCTTCGTGCAGGATGCGAGTGCCTTCGGTATTCGCCTTGCGGCTACGCGCGATCAACTCGGTGTCCTTCAGCGAGGCGTGGCCCGCAGCCAGCGCCAGGTAATTCGCGTTGCTGGATGCGATGTACGCTCTGAGCATATCGGCGGTCTTTTCGTGGGTGACCGCATAGCCCAGCCGCATCCCCGCCATACCGTAGATCTTCGAGAAACTGCGTGAGACGATGACGTTGGGATCGTCGATGAACTTCACGCACGACCAGTAGCCGGCATCGGTGCAGTATTCGTAGTACGCTTCGTCCACCAAGAAATAGACGTCGTCCGCCCCCGACTTGATCCACGCGTCGATGTCGGCGCTGGGCGTCAGCGTACCGGTGGGGTTGTTGGGGTTACAGATATAGACCAGCGCCCGGCCGCTCGACGCATCGACGATCTCCTTCATGCGTCCGATGTCGTGGGCGTAATTCGAATCGAGGGGTACCTTCTGGAGGTCGTATGTGTAGGGGTTGGCGTAGCGTGGTACGTCCTCGAAGGTCGGGTCGGCCAACACCAGCTTGGCCCCCGGCTTCGCCAGCGCCTGAACGGACATCTGCAAAACCTCGGTCGAGCCGTTGCCGAGTACGATGTTCGCCGGCTTCACGCCGTGCAGGGTCGCCAGCGCCTCTACCATGTCGGTGCGGATGGTGCGCGGATAGCGGTTCGCCTCGCCCAGATTGTCGATGATCGCGCTCCGGGCGGCTGGGGCAACGCCGAACGGATTCTCATTCGAGTTGAGCCGTAACGTGCTGTCGCTGCTCACCCTGGGGGAGGCGTGGGCGATTTCGGGAAGCAGGCTCAGGCCGCCGCTCATGCCAACCGCTCCGAATGCCAGACCGGTTCGCAGGAAGGATCTGCGCTCCATGGTACCCTCGCTTTGTGGTTTCTCTATTCGCTGTCCCGGCTGTGGATCCCCTAGCATGGCCCAACAGGCTTAGTCACCGCAAGGCTGGCGTTACGCGCGCCGTTTGCCCTGTCATCCGAACGGAACAGCATGGGAGCCGAGCTATTCAACGGCCCGGAGGACGTAGCGTTCCGCGTTCCCGGGCCGTATCATGTTGGCGCACCCAACCAGGAGCGAACATGTACAGAAACCTCGTGCTTATTGCGGTGGGGCTGATGGCGGCACCCCAGGTCGCGGCCCCACAAGAGAAAACGGACGATCGGGTGATCGCGGAGGCGGTGAGCGCTCTTCCCGAGCCCATGCGTGACGGCGCCGCGGTCATGGCGCACCGGGACGGTGAGTTGGTGATGGTTCGGAAGGGCAGCAACGCCATGATCTGTTTGGCCGACGATCCCGCGCGGGACGGCTGGCACGTCGCCTGTTACCAGAAAGACCTCGAGCCCTTCATGGCGCGTGGTCGCGAGTTGCGGGCCCAGGGCGTCACCGAACGGCCCGAGATCGACAGGGTCCGCCTGGCCGAGATCGAGTCGGGGAAGCTCGCGTTCCCGGACGGACCGTCGACGCTGTACTCCCTGTTCGCGGACGAGGGCGCTTTCGACGCCACGACCGGTGAAGCCGAAGGCGCGGGGGGGCTCTATGTGATCTACGTCCCGTACGCCACCGAAGAATCCGTGGGCATATCGGTCGTGTCTTCTCGGGAACGCCCCTGGCTCATGTTCCCCGGAAAGCCCTGGGCGCACATCATGATCCCGCGCTAGTGGATCGGCGGCTCGTTCCAGATTCGTAGAACCTTCAGTATCGGGAACACGGTGTAGATGAGCGATCGGAGCTTGCACAAGAAGCAGTCCACGACGGCACCGACAGCGCTCACGGGTGCCCCTACTGGCGGTTTGCCCACCGATCTGCTGCAAGAGGCGTCGAAGCGGCTCGGCTGGGCCGCGCTCCTCTACTCGGGGACCTTCTTCTTCGCCTTCTCGGGCCCCCACCTGTTCAGTATGGTCGCTGACTACATGCCGGAGCACTCGATCTGGGATATGCCGCTCCAAACCTGGGTCACGTTCGGCTCGATCGCGCTAGGGCTGGCTGTCTTTCTTTTGACGCGTACCTCGTGGCTAAAGCCTCAGACGCTGCTCGATCTCGGCCTCGTCTTCGAGGTCGTAGGCGCGTTCGGCATATCTGTCTCAAGCTTCTGGGGGATCTTCTCGGAGTACAACGAGACAGTCCTGGAGTTTATGAAGACAGACCTGGGCTCCTTCGGCATCCCGTGGGAGTGCGTCTGGATCATCCTTTTCCCACTCCTCGCGCCCAATACGCCGGGCAAGACGCTGCTGGCGTCTCTGGCGGCGGCGTCGATGGGGATGCTCACCGTCCTGCTCTCGAAGGCGGCGGGGCAGACCAGTCCCGACGCGCCGATGTCGTTCTTTTTCGTCTATTACTTGTTTACGACATACCTGTGTGCCGGCATCGCCTTCATCATGTCACGCGCGATCTACAGCTTTGGGAAGCGCTACGGAAGATTGCGCGAGATAGGAAGCTACCAGCTGGTGAAGCCGTTGGGCGAAGGGGGTATGGGCGAAGTCTGGATGGCTCGCCACCGAATGCTGGCGCGACCCGCGGCCATCAAACTCATCAAGGCGGATGCGTTGGGTACCGATCCCGGTAGCGCCAAGACGATGCTTCGCCGATTCGAACGGGAGGCCAAGGCGACCGCCGCGCTAGAATCCTACCACACCATCGACATTCACGACTTCGGCGTCACCGAGGACGGATCATTCTACTACGTCATGGAACTGCTCAAGGGTATGAACCTCGAGACCCTGGTTAAACGGTTCGGTCCGGCGCGGCCGGAACGCGTCGTGTATCTGCTACGGCAGGTTTGCCACTCGCTGGGCGAAGCGCACGCCGATGGCATGATACACCGAGACATCAAGCCGGCGAACATCTATACGTGCCGACTTGGGCCCGACCACGATTTCGTGAAAGTCCTCGACTTTGGGCTCGTCAAGACGAGAGATACCCAAGAGGCCGGTGGAACGGAGCTGACGGCCGAAGGCGTCGCCGCCGGGACGCCCGCCTACATGGCCCCCGAGATGGCCCTGGGTAAAGACGACATCGACGGTCGTGTCGACATCTACGCGCTGGGCTGCGTTGGCTATTGGCTGCTAACCGCCGAACGGGTTTTTGAGGGCGATACGCCTCTCGCCACCGTCGTGGCGCACGTGCAGGAGAAACCGGTGCCGCCCTCGCAGCGAACCGAGGTCGAGATCCCCCAGTCCATCGAACGCATCATCATGGCTTGCCTCCAGAAAGATCCCGCGGACCGACCTCAGACCGCTGCCGAGCTCGATGCGATGCTCGCCGGTTGCTCGCTGGATGCAGAGTGGAGCTCGGAGCGTGCGAAGGAGTGGTGGGACCTGCACATTCTCGAATCCGAGCTGGCCGCGGATGACTACCCTTCCAGTGGAGTTGCGGAGCCGGAACTCCTGACCATCAGACACTAAAAGCTACTGGGGATTCCGAGGGAAGGCGCTGGGGTAAGGCGCGCGCCTCGGATTTGCTGTCAATGTGTTGTCTAACATTATTGGGCAGACAAGCATAATTGTCAATATCATGTCCATTTACGAGCATTATAAATAATGGACACTTCCAGCAGATAGCACTACTTAGTGGCAATCAAGGAGTAAGAAGGCTCGCGAAGCCGGGAGGTCGAGAGGGCCGTTGAAGGGACAGATCAGCCGGAGGGCGGGGCCGATGCCGTAATCTGTCCGGGTGACGTCCAAGTCGGACGGCCTACTGCCTGCCGAGATAGTCCAGGACCAGGTTGGACATCGCCCGCATGCCCACCGGGACCGAGGCGTCGTCGGCCATGAAGTCCGGCGTGTGGTTAAAGCCGGACGTCGTGCCCGGCTTGGTAGTGCCCAATCGGAAGTAGAAGCCCGGTATCTGGTTCGCGAAATAGGCGAAGTCCTCAGCGGCCATCATCGGGTCCAGGGTGAAGACGTTGTCAGACCCGAGGACGCGGACCAGCGTGGGGACCATCTCCTGGGTGAGTGCCACGTCGTTAATGGTGGGCGGGGCGCCGCGTTCGTATTCGTACTCATACGTCCCACCGCCGGCCTGGGTGATACCGGCCAGGATCTCATCGAGCCGCCGTTCGATCTCGTCGCGAACGCCTTCATCGTAGGTGCGGACCGTACCCTCCATGTAGACCTGCTCGGGGATGATATTGAAGCGTTCGCCGCCGCGGATGATGCCCACCGAGATC
>JBDHGH010000018.1:0-31196 GCA_039589995.1 Gemmatimonadota bacterium
CCCCGTTCGCCAACTCGCCGCTGATCATCGGGAACTGGTAGTGCGGGCCCGTCACCGGCCAAAACATGAACACCAGGTAGCACCCGAAATAGACGAGGGTCTGTGCGAAGATCAGGCTCCGGAACCCGCGAAGGTTGCCCCGGACGTACAGCAGGACCAGCGCCAGGGGAAGCAGGAACCAGTAGGAGGCATAGAAAAAGTGCATCAACTCGCTCAGCCAAAAGAAAGGAAACCGCTCGCTGAGCGTCATGGCCAGTTGCTCGCCGAACAGCGTTTCTTCCAGCCAGAGGATCACATTGTCGTGGTAGCCATCGGTGAACAGCAGGGCCAGGTACCTCAGCTCCCAGTACAGATAGACGACGGAGGCGATGGGATAGGCATCGCGAAAGAAGCTGCCGACGGATCGCCCGCGCAGCGGTATGCCCGCGACCCACAGGCCGAAGAGCACTAAAGCAACGTGGGTCAGCGTCAGCCCGATCCAAAGGCTCGGGCCCAGCCTCCAGCCAAAGGCAGCCAACAGCACGCCGGTGAACGAAACGTAGGAGATGAAGACGAGATCTGCGGGCTGCGCCGCCGCCCACTGACGTTTGATCCAGTTCACAACCACCCCTCTGCTTTATACCACTGCGCCGTATCCCGGAAACCGGTTACAGCATCGTATTCAGGTTTCCATCCCAGCTCGGTCAACGTCGGTTTGACGTCACAGGTCCAGGCACGCTCCGCCATGTCCTGGGCACGACGTCGGTCGATTTGACCCGATCGCTTTCCGCTGCCCAACAACTCCGCTGTCGCGCCCGCCGCCAGTAACGCAGCAGAAGGCACGCGCAGTCGCAGGGCTCGTCGCCCGATCGCCTCGCCGATTGCCGCGGTCAGCCGATCCCAACTGAGGATCTCTGGGTGGCCGACAAAGAACGTGCGTCCCACGGCCTCGGGTCGTCGCAACCCCGCCAGCAAAGCCGTGGCCACATCGCGAGCGTGGACCAGCTGCACTCGCCGCTCCCGCACTCCGGGCACCACGATCACTCCGCGTTTCGCCATCTGAAAGTAGGGGAGCGTGTCCGGGTCTCTAGGACCATACACGGCGACGGGCCTCAAAACGGCGACCTGCAATCGCCCGCTCCTCTTTAGGACCTCCTCCTCACCCGCCAGCTTACTCCGGCCATAGTCGCTGGTGGGAGCCGGCGGATCGCCCAGCTCGCGAGGACGATCGAGCGTCCCGGGACCAGCCGCCGCCTGGCTGCTACAGAAGACGAAGCGGACATCACGATCCGCACGCTCGCACGCGTCGAGGAGCACTCGTGTACCGTCGCAATTCGCCGCGAACAAGGCCTCCGTAGAACCCCGCGTCAGGCCGGCGCAATGAACGACCGCATCGATACCCGCCACGGCCTCCGCCAGGTCACCCCCCCGCAAGTCGGCCTCGACCCTCTCCACCGGCTTTCCTTCCAACCAGCGGAAGTTGCTCGTTGCGCGAACCGTGCAGCGGACGCTGTACCCGGCATCGAGCAGCACGTCCACAACGTGGCTCCCCACAAAGCCCGTACCACCTGTTACGAGTACGTTTTGTCCGTCGGCAACCATTCCACTAATCGTTGATTACGGATCACAGTTCGCCCGAGATACGAGGCAGCCCCAAATCAAATGGCCTTTTCGTAGATCCGATAGGTCTTGTCCCGCCAGAACTTCATCTTCTCGAGCCCGCCGAGCATTTCCTTGTTGTCCTCGAGGACCCAGGAACTCTCTCCCCAAGAATGCCCTTTGCCCGTGCCCCGCTTGAACGTCTCGAAGTAGAGCATCGCGGCGAGGCCCGTGTGACGGTACTCATTCTTGATGCCGAGCGTGATGATGCGTATCCCGACAATGCGACGCATGTACCACAGCAACTTGAAGACGCCAAATGGGAACAGCCGTCCGTTACAGTGCCGGATCGCCTGGTTGATGTCGGGTAGCGACAACGCGAAGCCCACCGGCTCGCCGTCGATCTCCCCGATGAGCGCCAGCTCGGGATCGACTACAGGCTTCAGTTGTTTCGCCATGTGATCGACCTCTTCGTCGGTCATCGGCACGAATCCCCAGTTCTTCTCCCAAGCCGAATTGTAGAGCTCCCGGACGAGATTGACCTCTTCGTCGAACTTCTTCATACGTAGACTGCGTACGCGCATGTCGACGCCCGAGCGCTTCGCCACCTTCATCAGCCGCTCGAAGCGAGGTATGTCGAAGTGATCCTCGTCACCCTTCAAAGCCAGCAAGTCTTTGGCCTTCTCCAGCCCCCAACCCTCCATCAGGCCCGCATAGTAAGGCGGATTGAAAGGCATCATCACCGTCGGCGGCGCTTCGAAGTTGTCGATCAGCAGGCCGCAGTCCTCGTTGGTGGAAAAGTTGACCGGCCCTCTCAGGCTGGCGAGGCCGCGGCTCCGCACCCACTCGCCCGCCGCGTCCAACAGCGCGTCCGCCACCGCCGGGTCCTCCACCGACTCGAACATCCCAAAGAAGCCGACCCTGTCGTTGTGGAATTCGTTGTGGAGTGTGTTTTCTATCGCGGCGATCCGCCCGACCACGTCGCCATCGCGGTAGGCGAGGAACAACTGGACGACGCCGTGACCGAAGAACGGGTTCTTCTTCGGGTCGACCCGCTTCTGCTCTTCCGTCAGAAGCGGTGGTACCCAGGCGGGATAGCGACCGGGATAGATCTTCCAGGGGAAGCGGACGAACGTCTTCCGCTCCGCACGTGACTGTACGGGTCTGACCTCAACGCTCATTGGCTTGCTCGCTGTGGGAACGGTGCACTCGGTGAGCGACTGGGTTCGGGCTCAGCTAGATGACCGCCAGCGCCTTACCGACCTTCTCGAAAGCCTCCAGAACGTGATCGAGTTGGTCGTCGGTGTGCGTGGCGATATAGCTCGTCCTCAACCTGCAACTGTTCTCCGGTACCGCCGGCGGCATGACCGGATTGGTGAACACCCCCATATCGAACAGCTGCTTCCAGAATACGAACGTCTTTTCCATCGGGCCCACCATGATGGGCACGATGGGCGACTGCGTCGGACCGATCTCGAAGCCGAGGCTGGTGAGATCTTTCTGCATTCGGTGCGTGATCTGCCACAAGCGCTCGCGCCGTTCGGGCTCGCGCTCGATGATCTCCAGCGCCGCCAACACCGTCGCCACAGACGCCGGGGGCATGCTCGCGCTGAAAATCAAGCTCCGGGCGTGGTGCCGCAGATAGTGGATCACCGCCTCCGGACCCGCGACGAACCCACCGATTGACGCGAAGGACTTGCTGAAAGTCCCAACCGTCAGCGGGACCCGATCCGTCATTCCGAAATGCTCGGCGGTGCCGGCGCCCGTCGGCCCCAGGTAGCCGATCGCGTGAGCATCGTCCACCACCAGGACGGCCCCGAACTCTTCGCACAGCGGGACCAGGTCCGGCAGTTCGGCGATGTCACCTTCCATGCTGAATACGCCGTCTACCACGACCATGCGGCCGGGCTCACTGTCGCCCGAGGACTGCTCCTGCTCGAACACGCGGCGCAGCCCGTCGAAATCGCCGTGCTGGAAGCGCACCACGCTCCCGTACGCCAATCGAGCGCCGTCGACGATGCTCGCGTGGTCCAGCTTGTCCAGATAAACCTTGTCGCTCCGCCCGACCAACGTGCCGATGACGCCGAGGTTCGTTTGGAAACCCGTGCTGAACACCAGCGCCGCTTCGGTGCCCATGAACCTCGCCAGGTTCTCCTCGAGTTGGTCGTGCAGAATAGTGTTACCGTTCAGGAACCGACTGCCCGTACAGCCGCTTCCGTACTTCTTGATGGCGGCCTGGGCAGCCTCGACGATGCAGGGATGGTGCGTGAGCCCTAGATAGTTGTTCGAGCCGACCATGACCTTGCGTTCGCCATGCACGAACGCCTCGGTGTCGTTGGACCCCTCGATCGGCACAAAATACGGGTAAAAACCCGATGCCATGACCTCACGAGCACGCGTGAAGGCGTGGCACTTATCCAGTAGCTGCATTCTCCCCCCCGGGAGGTTGAGGAAGGGCCCCAAACCGCCTAAATTTCTTATGACCCTGTCGGATGGGCTACGTCGATTCTACCCGTTCGAAGCCCGGTCGGCAAGACATTCCTCCTCATGCCCACAGACACACTGGGACGTTCAAGAAAGCCGAATCTTGGGAGAATTTCCATGAAGCGAGGAGGAAAAAGAGGATTCACGCTGGTCGAGTTATTGACCGTTCTGGCGCTGCTCTCGGTGCTGGTAGCGATCGCATGGGGCAGATTCAACAGGTCCCACGAGAAAGCCCTCGTAGCCACGATGATGACCGATCTCCGAAACCTCATGACCTCGCAGGAACTCTACCACCGAATAGCCGAGACGTACGCTAGCGACATCAGCCTGGTGAACATCGAACCCAGCCCCAGGAGCTCCATCTACGTCACCACGTCCACTCCCATGGGTTGGTCGGCCTGGAACGAGATCGAGGGCGTGAGCAGGAAGTGCGAGGTCTATATCGGCAACGCCGTTCCAGCTCTGGGCGTCGCAACCGAATCCTCGAGGATCTTCTGCGCGTTACCCTGACGGCGGGGCGGTAGCAGAACAAACGCCTCACACCACGCGTTGTTGTATTCGACACCCGCAACCTGCGCCACGTCCGTCCGAGAGGAAGATGGTTTCCAATAGCCCAAGCCGAGAGAGATTTGACGCCGTAGTCATCGGCGCCGGCGCCGCGGGTCTCGTCACGGCATCGGGGGCGGGTATGTTGGGGACCCGGGTCGCTCTGGTCGAAAGGGATCGGTTCGGCGGCGAGTGCCTCTGGACAGGATGCGTACCCAGCAAGGCTCTTCTTCGGACTACCCAGACGCTGAGCGACGCCCGGCAGGCCGAGCTCCTCGGCCTGACAGCTACCGAGATCTCCTTCGATTTCAGGCGGGTGATGGACAGCATGCGCGAGGTCATCGCGCGCATCCAGCCCCACGACGACCCCGAGACCATCCAGAAGAAGGGCGTGGAGACCTTTCAGGGTACCGCCGAGATCCTCGGACCGGGCCGCGTTTCCGTGGATGGTGAGGCGATGGCGACGAAGCGGATCGTCATCGCGACCGGCTCGCGCCCCATCGTGCCGCCCATCGCAGGGCTCGAGGACATCGGCTACCTGACGCACGAATCGGCCCTCGAATTGGATGAATTGCCGCGCCGTCTCCTGATCTTGGGCGCCGGACCCATCGGCCTCGAGTTCGCACAGATCTTCAACCGTCTGGGCAGCGAGGTGACGGTGGTCGAATTGCTCGAGACCGTACTCCCGCGCGAAGACGCTGAGTTGTCGGACCAATTGCGCCGAATCCTGGAAGCAGAAGGGATCGGCTTCCTCCTCGGTCACAAGGCGGTGACCGCCTCAACGGTCGAGGGTGGACGCGAGCTCCAGCTACAGAAGACCGACGGCTCTACAGCTCGGATCGAGGTCGATGAGATTCTGGTTGCCACCGGGATGAGGCCTCACACGCAGGGCTTGGGACTCGAGAAGATCGGTGTTGAGCTCGATGAGCGCGGCGCGGTCGAAGTGGACGCGAAGATGCGGACCACGGCCCCCAATGTCTGGGCCGCCGGTGATGTGACCGGGGTGCTGCTCTTCACTCACGTCGCCGACTACCAGGCGCGGCTCATCGTCCGCAACATGTTCTTCCCGTTTCCTGCCCGGGCAGACTATTCCCGCGTCCCCTGGGCGATATACACCGACCCCGCCATCGCCCATGTTGGACTCACCGAATCCGAGGCCCGCGAGCGATACGGCGACCGGATCGGCGTGTACCGTCACTCGTTCGAAGATCTGGATCGAGCGGTCACCGACCGGGCGGCCCAGGGTCTGGTCAAGCTGATCACCGATTCCCGAGGGCGGTTACTGGGGGGCCATGTCCTTGGCAGACACGCCGACACCGTCATTCACGAAGTCGCGCTCGCGATGCGAGCCGGGGTCAAGATCGGCGGACTTTCCCAGATGGTTCACGCCTACCCGACGTGGCCGGAAGGCATCCGTAGGGCCGCGGACAGCTATTACGCCCAGAAATTCGCCGACAGTTGGGCCGGTCCGCTTCTTCGCTGGTGGGCCCGGAGATAGCGACTAGAAGCCGAGGATCGCGCGGTACTCGGGGTTGATTCGCTCGGGTGACCAGAAAGGCTCCCAGACCAACTCGACGTTGGCTTCCTCCACCTCATCGAGATCCTGCAACACCATCTTCGAGCCGTTGAGTATCTGGGGACCCACCGGGCAGCTGGGGCTGGTCAGCGTCATCTTGACATTGACCGTACTGCCTTCCACCTCGACGTCGTACACGAGGCCGAGATCGACGATGTTCAGACCGATCTCGGGGTCTTCGACTTGTTTCAAGGCCTCTCTGGCCTGTTCTTCTGTAATCATTAATCTCTCGTCCGGATTGGGGTAATCGCTGCGCACGTGCCCGGAACCTATCGCGCCGGCCGTACCGGATCAATCGCACCCAACCATCTTGTGGCCACACGTCCGTCCACCCATGTTGGCCTGTCGAAACGCCAGGACAACGAAAGAGGTCTCGAGCTTGGAGCAACCATCGGTGTTCAACGTCTTGCTAAGTGACTTTTTGGAATGCCTGGAGAGACCCTGGTGATGCGACGACGGTCGCGCTGGGCGCCATCCGGCCACAGTGCAGTCGGTCTGTTGAGCGCGTTAATGCTTGCAGGTTGCGCAACGAAGATCCCTGAACCACCCGTACCGGCTGCGGAACCTGCGCCGCAACAAGTTGAAGCCGTCTCTCTCAGCGAGCCCGTGCCGGATCTGTCTCCGCCCTTGCCGCTCGCTCCCGCGTTTCTCTGGAACCCCACATCGCCGGGGGAGGGTGCCCTGGTCGTTCTGGTGCTCGAGCCTGCGGGACTCGGGCTGCCGATCCTGGAAGTCAGAGCCATGGCTCGCGATGCCGACTTACCACTGGCCTATCTATCGGGCGGGGCCTACCTCGGCCTGGTCCCAGCTCCGCTAAGGACCGAGGAAGTTCCCGTCGAGATCAGTGTGACGCTTGCCGACGGTACCAAGATCGATCAGAGCCTGGCATTGCAGATCGTCAAGCGTGACTTCCCGTCGACTCGTCTGCGAGTCGCCAGCCGCTTCACTGCGCCCGACCAGGCCACTCTGACGAGAATCCAGCGAGAAAGGGATTTCGTGCGCGGAGTGTTGTGGTCCACCAGCGACGAGCCACTCTGGAACGGTGAGTTCATCCTGCCGCTCGTCGGAGTAACGACCAGCGCCTACGGTCAGCGCCGTCTGTTCAACAACGAACTGCGTAGCCAGCACACCGGTCTCGACGTCGATGGCGATACCGGTGACCCCGTCATTGCATCGAACAGTGGGCGAGTCGTCATATCCAGGGACCTGTTCTTCAACGGCCAAGCCGTGTTCATAGACCACGGTCTCGGTTTCTACACGGGCTACTTCCATCTGTCGAAACGCGAGGTCGATGAGGGCCAGTGGGTGGAGAAAGGTGAGGTGGTGGGATTGGTGGGTGCCACCGGCCGAGTGACGGGCCCACACCTCCACTGGGCTCTATACGTTCAGGGGGCCGCATTGGACCCCCTGTCGCTGCTCGACCAGGATCTCGCGCTGGTCAGCGAGCGGCTGGCTCCGCCTCGGCACTAGCCGACGCCGCTTGTCTTTCTAGCTCGGCGTCGATATCCGCGGGATCGTCGTCCCCGTCGTCGTCGAAGTCGTAGTCTCCCTCGCCTCCCAGGAACAGAGTGTCAGCGATACGGGAGAAATTGAACACGGCGGGGTCGGCAAACGGTGAGTCGTTGATGAAAATCAACCGACTCCCATCGATGAGCAACGTTCCCATCTCGACCGCCGGAAGCTTGTCGGGAAGTGCCATCCCCAGCAAGTAGCTGCCGTCGTCCTCGATGGTCAGCCCCAAGGCACCGCCATCGGCCAGGACATCGACGGTGTCGGTTTCGCTGGGCGCGCTGATGAACAAGAACTTCGTGCCATCCCAACTCCCCGCCAATTCACCAACCGATGCTCCCTCCGTCGGTTCCCAAGCCATTTCCAGGATAGCCGGCTCCTCGTTTCCGTTCCCGATGAAGTCAAACTCGGCGTCCGGCGTCCTCATGGACAGCGTCGTACCGACGAATCCGCCCTCAAAGCTCAGCGTCTCGTTTTCTTCCGAGTCGTGTGCGACGATTATTCCGTCCTCGACCGTCAACGATCCGGAAATGACATCGAGTGCGTCCCCCGGAGCCAGCACTACTACGCTGAATTCGCCGTCGCTACCTACCGTCATGCTGGCCAGCCCACCCGCCTCTACTATGTCGTAAGAGACTGCCGTGTTAGTCCTGCTCGTATACTTGAACGCAGCGGCATCCCACGTGCCGACCAGGTCCTCGAGGACGAAATCGGGATCCGGGGCCGCCCCCTCGTCATCACCGCATCCCAGCGCGAGGATGATTGCCAGTAATCCCGCAATTGCCCTGCTCGATCGTCTCATCTTTCCCCCAACTCGATGCGGCGCGACGTTATCACCGGCACGATTCAGTCCTGCGCTCGCTCGAATACCAGCCTCAGGGTCGCCGCATCGGAAACGCCATCGTTGTTGAAGTCAAACCCGACTTCAGTGGTGACAAGCGTCATCGTCTCACTATCGAAACTCAGGTCGTAGGCCGTCGTCTCGCCGGGTACAGAGGTATCACTCACCAGTATCACGCTACCCTCCACCACCATGAACCCATTGGTCACGTCCGGTTGACCACCGGCGGGAACCACCGTCAGCGTGTAGGAACCGTTGTTCCTTAGATCCAACGTAGCGCTTCCGCCTTCCTGGATGAGGTCCCTGACCACCGGCGGCTCGGTTGCACTCGTGTACTCGAAAACCGCGACATTCCATGTGCCGGCCAGTGCAATAATCTCCGCATCCGCTTCCAATATCTGGTTGTTTTCCTGGCAGCCGACTGCCGCAACACCCAGCAAAGCGCCTAGCCCGAACGCAAAGACCCTGACTCTATTCTTCTTCAAGATTGTCCCCCAACACCTCACCGTAGTTATTGAAATCCCTTGCACCTTCAAGCTATCAAGCTAAAAGCCCCGCGCAATTCAACATCGTGAATACGCGGGGCTCTGACCCAGAAGTGACACCGGTTCGGTTAACCTCGGGTCAGCAACTCCTCGAACAGCTCGATGGCCCGGGGATCGTCGCTCTGGCCCAACCAGAATAGCGCCTGCTTTCGGATCTCCGGATCGTCGTTCGTCGTTGCAATGCGAATCAGAACGGGCACGCCTTCGTCATCCGGTCGCTGCGACAACCCGAACACCGCTGCCATTCGGATGTCCCGATCGCCGTCGACGTCCTCAACGATCTCCGTCAAACCTCGAGTCGCCGCCTCCGCCGCAGCCTGGCTCAGCCAGAAAGTGGCACTTTTGCGCGTGCTATCCCTCAACTTGCGATCCTTGGCCATGTCCAGAAGCTCGGGCCAAACGGTGACGCTGTCCGCAACCATCGCCGGCAACAGCGCCTCCACTCCGACGTCGCCGTCCGCAATCCGCGCCAGACCCAGGAAGTAATCGGACGCGTCGGGTGCCGAGACCGTGCCTAGATCGACCGTGCTGCGGGTCGGCGACCGCCAGCGGCCACCCACATACGTATCCACGGCGGTGATCTCGCCGTCGCGCACCCGTAGCACCACCCGGACCGGCCCGTGCTCGCAAACGTTCTCCCAGTCCTCGTCGTGCTTTCCGTGCCGAACTTGCCAGCCGCGACCGTCGTTGAATGAGACCGAGTTGTGGCCGTCCCCGCACACGCCGGAACGGGCTGCGAAGCTCATGCGAACCTTACCAGCCTCGACTTCATCCACACGATCGGATATCGACTGCCCGCTGACCGCCGGGGCAAGCACCAGCAGTGCAGCCCCGACGGAACAGACAGTTAAAGAGGCTCGCATGTGCATCAGTTGCCGCCTTCGACGATCTCGAGCAGGAACTCCGCAACGCGCGGATCGTCCGCCGACTGCCCCAACCAGAAGATCACGGTCTTCCTTAGCTCTGGGTCCTCCTCGTTTCGCGCGATGTCCAACAGCCAATCCACGACTTCCTCGTCGTGCCGCTGGGCCACCGAGAAGATGATATGCTCTTTCAGTTCGCGGTCCGGCATGTCCTCGTACAGGCTCGCCACCTCCTGAACGCTCAGCTGATGCGACTGACCCACCCAGAAGAACGCGAGTTTGCGCATCTCCATGTCTTCGTTGGGATCCCTGGCGATTTGCAGCAGCCAGCGGGCATTCTCTTCACTGGCCGACTGTGCTATCGAGTGGAGAATGTTCTGCTTCAGCTCAACCGCGTCCGTCGTCTGGTAAACCTGACGCAGGAACTCGGTGCTCTCGGAATCGTGGCGCTGGCCCAGCCAGAAGATCGCAAGCCCTCTCATCTCCGGATCGTTGCTCTCATCAAGCGCGAAGTCGCGCAGGATCTGAGTCGTTCTTTCGTCATGGGACTGGCCCAGCGCGAAGAGCGCCTGCTGCCGCATCTCGGGGTCGTCGGAATTGTTGAGGATGTCTATCAGCGCCGTGAACGTCCGCTCGCCCGGTACCTGGGCCAACCAGAACACCGCCGTTTGACGCATCTCCGGATTCGGATCGTTCTGGATTACGTCCAGTAGAATATCGACACTCTCCTCATCCAGATGCTGTGCCAGCAGGAACAACGCCGTCTGACGCATCTGTTGCACGCACGCGTTGTCCGGATCCTGCTCACGCAGAACCCTTTGCAGAATCGGAATCGCCCGCTCCGAATCCATCTGCATCAGAGCGTTCAGCGCCGCCATGCGGATCTCGTCCTCCTCGCTCTCGCACGCCTGGGCTGCCGAGCCGGTGTCACCTGCTCCGATGCCGGTCGCCGCCGCGTGGACTTCCTCCGCCGCTTCTCGGTCGCCGCGTCGGGCCAGCTCACCCTGGACCCGCGCCATCAAAGCTTCGGCTTCTCTTAGCGCGCTCTCGGACTCCACGTACTCGCTCTCCAACTCGATCAGCACCCGTTCGGCGTCGCGCAGATCGCTACCTCGACCGTTCCGGTAGAGTGCGAAAGCCTGATAGTAAAGAGACTGCGCCGCGTAGCTCGATTGCGGATAGCGCCGATACACCTCACGGAACATGTCGGCGGCGCGCCGATAGTTGTTCCGATTCAGCGTCTCCCGCGCCGCCCGGTAGAGCGAGTCCGCCGGGTCTTGCGGGTAAAGGCTCTCACTCTCGGCCGTAGAGTACGCTGCCGCGGCGGCGCGATACGTTTTCTCGCCGATCCCGACCTCTTGGGCTGAAAGCGTCGGCTGAGACACAGCGGCCAAAGCACCCAGCACCATCGTGGTCCATTTCATTCGATTCGTCTTACGCATTAGAGTACACCTCCAACCATGCCCGTTGCCGGCCCGGCAGGAATCGCCGTGCGCAGCCGCGGCAGTAGGCCTTTTCGTCGTATCCCGTCAGTCAGCAATTCCAGTTCGGTTTCGTTCCCCCGCTCGTAGGAAAGCTGCACGATCTGCACGAGCACCAACTCCAGTTCTCCCAACAGCTCGTTGAATATCGGGTCGTCCCCAGCCGGCGAATCCAAAAGCAGACGCGTGCTGGCCAACAATTCGCCCGCGTCCGTCCAGAACTCGGCATCCGCTGTGCCGGCTGCCGAGTTCATGCGGAACGAGGTGAGGAACATCTCTGCACGACTCAGGTGCTGAGTCGCCGCCACCGTGTACGCGAGCTGCGTCGTCGCCGGAGCGCCCTCGATCGGGGTCGCCGGTTCCGGCGAAATCGCTATGGGCTCGCCAGCGGGGCCGCCGTTATCGATGGTCGTGAGGCGACCTATGCCCACACCGATCGCCAACGCCGCAGCGATCCCTACTCCCCAACGCGTCCAGGGCGAATAGAGAACCCGCACTTGCTGGCGACGCCGTTCACGCTCCTGACGGGTCGCTTCTATCCGCGCCCACATCACGTCCTTCGGCGTCTCCGGCGGCGCGTTGTAGTCCTGCGCCGCTTCCTTTAAGACGTCATCAAAACGATCGTCCATCATGACGCCCACTCCTCGGCAAAATCGGCGAGCGCTTCGCGAAGCTTCGCCCTCGCCCGTGACAGCTGCGCCTTTGATGTGCCCGAACGAACACCCAGCGCCGCCGCGATCTCTTCATGTTTGTAGCCTTCGATATCGTGCATCACGAACACCGTCTTGTAACCATGCGGCAGCGCGTCGATGGCCACCGCCAACCGTTTCCTCAGGTCCGGCTCGACACCTGCGGGACTATCGCTCGGCCCCGTGGTCTCATTCAGATCGACGTGTCGCTTGTTCAGCCGGGTCACTTTTCTCATTCCGTTGTAGATCACCGAGGTCGCGATCGAGTGGAGCCAGGTCGACAACGCCGCCTCGCCCCGAAACTGCTTCAGCTTCTCGAACGCCCGAATGAACGTTTCCTGGGTGAACTCCTGGGCCAGATCCTCGTCCCCGGTCATCCGGTAAGCCAGCCGGTAGATACGGTCCACGTGCGCGTCGTACATCTGGCGCTCCGCTACCGGATCTCCCTCCAGAACCCGTGTAACTAGCTGGCGTTCTTGCACTTATCTCCCACTCCGAGGGTGTCCGATCTTCCCGCTTCCGAATGTATGACACAGGCAGTCCGGCTTTGGTTGCGTCCCATGACACCGCTCTCCCAGCAACGACAAAGGGGCCGACATGCTCTGTTGCATGTCCAGCCCCCGTGTTGGGAATGTCGATTAATAGAACAATAGAACATTAGAGCATTCGAAGTCGAAGTTTGCCCCCTGCCCGTGCTGGGTCCCACTTCGACTTCTATTGTTCAATTGTTCTAATGCTCAACTAATCGACATTCCCACCCATCGATCAACATTCCCACCATCACGGCTCCCACACCACGATCCTCCCCGCCAATGCACTCGCCGCCACCGTATAGGGGCTAGCAAGGTACAGTTTCCCGGGCCCGTTCCGTCCCGGGAAGTTTCGGTTGATAGACGAGATTGTGATCTGTTCGGTGGTGGTGCTGACGCCCGGACCCGCGTTGATGCAGGCGCCACAACCGGGAGCGATTAGCGTCGCGCCCACTGCCTCGAAAACATCGAGGTAGCCTCGGCCGCGACAGTACTCCTCCACGTCCAGCGAGCCCATCTGCATGACGCAGTCGACATCGTCGGGGATCCGCTGGCCTGCGTCCACCGCGGGCCTGAAGACCTGGGCGTACATGTCCATGTCCTCGCGCTTGGCACCCGTACACGATCCGATATAGACGATGTCGATATCCACCGGCTCGTGCAGCTCGTCTACAAAAACACCTCGCCCCGGATCGCCGGGGAGCGCTACGATCGGCCTTAGCTTCGAAGCATCGATCTCGATCACGTGTGCGTAGCCGGCACCCGGGTCGCTCTGTAGGTCCGCGCAATATCGTTCCGCGTCGCCCCGATCCATTCCGCGGCGCTCGACCAGAAACTCCACAGTCCTCTCGTCGGCCTCACAGATCCCGGTGAAGGCGCCGATCTCCGCCGACATGTTGGTTACGGTGGCCCGCTCGTCCACCGACAACGCGGCGATGGCTGGACCGCTCCACTCCAGTATCTTGGCCAACGCGCCCCCGTCTTTGACGAACGGTTGGCGCAGCACGTCCAAGACCATGTCCTTGGCTGTCACGTTGTCGGGCTTTCCCCCGCGAATTTCGATCTTGACGATCTCGGGCACCGAAACACGAACGTCCTGCGTAACCCAAGCGCTGGCGATCGCCGTGGAGCCGACACCGAACGAAAAAGTTCCCAGCGCGCCCGAGTGCGGCGTGTGCGAGTCGCTGCCTACGATCACCTGACCGGGCAACGCCTGGTGGCCGTAGACGATGGTATGACAGATGCCTTCCGAACCCTTCCGGTCCGGTAGATCGCCGTGCAACCGTAGCCCCTGCTCCTCCGAAAACTCGACTTGCCGCTTCGCCAGACCGCCCGCCAGGTCGAGCAGTCCTGCGGCTTTCTTCTCTTCCGAGATCACGAGGTCGAGCATGCCGAGGTGATCGCGGAACAGCAGCACCGATTCCTTCTCGAGGATCTCTTCGCCCGGCGTGTACTGTTCGTACAAACCCGCCGCCATCGGAGTCACGTACTCGTGTGAGAACCGGATGTCGGTTCTCACGAAACCCGTATCCCCAGGTTTCACCGCGGGAACGCTCAACTCGCCCTTCGAGAGGTCCGCGATCCAACGGCGAGCCAGGATCTTCTCGGCGACCGTCATCGGTCGGTTCGCCGGCGTGTCCGGAAGCGGCGGCGCGACTTCCCCGGCACTCCGGGCCTTGTTATAGGCGAACAGACCGCCCCGCTCGACGATCTCTTTGGTGATCGCGTCTGTCCCTTCGGTGAACACCGACAGTGGGATCGACTCGCCGTTCCGGATTCTGTCGATGAGACCGAAATCGGTGGAAGCAAGAAGCCCCAGGTTCTGACAATTCTCCAGGTAGATCCGCTCTATGTTCTCGGCGATGACGACGCGAATACCGGCACATAGCTCCGCGAACGGCGACGCCTCTCGACTGGAGCCCTTACCCCGCCGCTTGCCCGAGACGCATGCGACAAAACCACCGTTCCTAACATCGTTCCGGCCGACCGGCAGTTCGCCCTGGCACTCCAACCCGACATACGGATACTCGCCCAATTTCTCGTCGTAGTGGTAACAAACCCAGACGGGTGTGATCTCGTCAGTGGATATGTCATCGCGCAGCTTGATCGAAGGGTCCCAATCCAAATCCTCACCGGCCAGCTGCCGCCGAATCAACTCCGGATCCTCAGTGAGGTACAGGATCCTCCCCTCGAATTTCACTTCCTTCCCAACTTCGATGTTCACCATTCCACCCATAGTTATCTCTTACTCCTACTCATACTCGTAATCGAACTCGTACTCGTACTCGATAAGGATCAACCCGAACTCAGCAAGTGCACCGGCAGTCGCTGACGACCCCGGTACCCCCCTTCCAACTCGTGCCACCACTCGATGCTCTCCTCACCCATCTTCCAGCAGAGAAGCACCGTCCGTCCATCCAGCATCCCATGGAAATCGACCAACCCCTCCTCGAAACCCTTGAACTCGGCTCCAATCTCCTCCAGCTCGGCGACGAATCCATTCACTCGGTCGGTCAACTCCCGCATCTCTCCCTCCAACTGCCGCCGCCTCGCCCTCGACTCCTCCGCGTCCTGCCCGTATCCACGGTACTCATCGATCAGTGCCAGCAACTGCTGGTGGGTAGACACGATGTCGCCGACGATCCGCCTAACCAACGGAAGCGTCTGATTGGCCTCGTCTACCGTGAAGAACTTCGGCATTCGGAGAACCTCTGAAAAAGGGATCGGAAATTGACGGACGACTCGGCTCAACCTGACAAACCTATGGGTTCGCGCAACCCCCTACCCCGTCGCACGAATCGATAGATCGGCCGGCTAGTCCCGAAGCAAATCGACCGCCTTCTGATTATCGTCGGTTGTGTTGTAGAAGTGTGGGGACAATCGAACCGCACCGGGTCGGTAGTCACAAATGACATCGGCGGCCATCAACCGGCGCACGGCCTTCGCCGGCTCTGGATGCTCGATCATCACTATACCCGAACGCCGCTCCGCATCGGACGCCCCGCGCACGCTCAGGCGAGCAACCCGTACTCTGTCGATGAGGTCTTCCGTCAGAGCGGAAACCCGCTGCCTGATCCGCTCCACACCGACCTCCTCTACCAATCCGAGTCCAGCCCGCGCCGTGTAGATCGTCGGGACCGCCGGTGTGCCCAGCTCGTAGCGCCGGGCGTCCGAGCGCAGCCGCAGCGAAAGCGAATCGAAAGAAAATTGATCCTCCACCCCGAACCAACTGACCGTCGTCGGGACAAGACTGTCGATTAGCTCTCGGCGTACGTAGGTGAAGGCTAGCCCTTGGCCGCCCAACAGCCACTTCAACGCACCGGTCAGAAGGATATCGACGTCCAGTTCCCTGGCATCAACGGGAAGTTGACCCGTAGATTGGTATGCAT
Source organism: Gemmatimonadota bacterium (assembly GCA_039589995.1). GTDB lineage: Bacteria > Gemmatimonadota > Gemmatimonadetes > Palauibacterales > KS3-K002 > JBDHGH01. Next base: position 16,032 of record JBDHGH010000018.1, read on the forward strand.
CTATCAGGCAAAGGGCCCCATGATCGTGAGCGACCTGCGACAGCGCCCCGATGTCCTGGATGGTTCCCGTCGTGTAATACACGTGCGATGTCGCTAGCAAGGCGGTTCGTTCGTCGACGACGTCGGCAAAGGCCTCCACCGGTACGCTGACGCCGTCGGGCGACTCGAGCACGACGACCTCGACACCCGCTTGTTCTTTCGCCAGGAACTGATAGATGACAGTTGGGAAGTCGAGTTCGGTCGTGACGACCCGCGGACGTTCATCGAACGGAAGCGCGCTGGTTACCGTCGCGAGGGCGGCCGAGATGCTGGGCGCAAGCGCCGTTTCGTCTTCCTCGGCGCCTACTAGCCGGGCGAACGCCGATCGGACATCTTGTGCGGCCCCGAGCCAGTGCTCGTACCAGGCGGACGCGCCCCATCGGTCCCAGAGGTCGGCGAACTCGGTCAGCGCCGAACGGGAACGCTCGGACAGGGCACCGAGCGAGCAGGAATTTAGGTAGGTCGCCGATCGGAAAATCGGAAACTCGGGCCGATACCTCTCGGCAAGTTCGTGGAGCTGGGCTGCCGGCATCACACACTCAGTGAAAGTTCATGGACGAAGCAAACAACAAATCGGAAACCGAACAAGACGAACTGGGCCCTCTCTACGAATCGGGCCACGCAACCGAACTGGAACGCGCCGACCGCGATAACCCAATACCGGGCGGCGAGCCGCCTTGTCCAATCTGCGGCGCGAAGACTACCCGTCTAGTAGAAGAACATCAGTCCCCGCACATGGGTGACTCGCCCTTCCGCGTCCGACTCGTCTGCAGCAACGCGGAATGCCGACGCTGGACGGTATACAACTGGTAACGCCACCCTGCGTACAAGATCACGACCCATCGACTGACCCACGGGCTGACGGACTACTGTCTTCTGACAACTCGTTTCCTGGCCCCCAATTCACCTCCCGGTACAGCAAGTCATCTCCTTCGCGTCTGATACAGGCACGACGTACGTTCGCCTCGGCGAGCGCTGCCTCTAGCTTCCCTTCCATACCCTCAGCCGCCTTGTGCTCGGTGAACTCGAGGAACCGGCCCGGCAGCATCTGATCCTCGAAAAGCCACACCTGCCCTCCGACCGCCTTGGCGGCACCCGCGTACTCCGTCCAGGACTCCAGGTACTCCCCTCGCTTATCGGGCCGAACGACGGCCCGGACCGCCTTCAACTTGCGTATTCCTGGCAATATCCTCTCCGCGTTTGCACGGTCAACAGACCCAACTTACATTCTGCGGCACACGACAGCACCTGGCAGCAACCACCTGCTCGTTCGGTGAGCTTATGTCCGAAGAGAATTCCGGCCGCCTGGCGGCCAAGGCCAACCAGTTGTATTGGCAGACCAGCCGGCCCGCCGGCCACCTGGCTGACGAACTGGGGATTTCGCGCTCGAAGTTCTACGCCCTGATCGAGCCGCTCGGCATAGAGGTGAAGTGCTCGGCGTGCAGTACGCCGCTGGCTTTCAGCAGCCGCTCCGATCGCGAAGCCGGCCGAGGGCGCTGCTCCCAGTGCGGCGCGACCACCGAAGTGCCCGCTGACGAAGCCGTTATTGCGGCGCCGCCCGATGTCGAGCCGTCTTCCACACTGGCTCCACCCGAAACGGGGATCGGCGCGTGGGTCGATCTTCCGGGCAACCGCCGGCTCTGGCTGGTCGCAATCGCCGGTGCTGCCGCTGGAATGTTGGTGACCGCCTTGTTTCGGCGCCGCTGACCGGATGCGTGTACCTCGAGCAACCCACTGAACCCTTTGACCGAACAGTGATATGGAGATTATTCGCGAGCCAAGAGTGACCTTGCTGGCCCGGCAGGAGTTCCTCGGAGACCCCGAATTGGGTTGGCAGAGCGACACCGACAACGACGCACAGCAGCTCGCCGAGTTCGCCGGTAGACTCTGCTACCTGAGTTTCGGCAAAGAGATCGAGGTGCTGGGTGGCCATAAGACGATCCAGGGCCGGACGACCAACAAGGAGTACATCGCGAACCTCCTGGAAGTAAAACACGGCAGCGTTCTCGAGCACATCGTATACTCGTTCTTGTTCGAAGGTATCTCACGGGCGCTGACGCACGAACTGGTCCGACACCGGGCCGGATTCGGTTACTCGCAACTCTCCCAGCGTTACGTGGACGAATCAAACATCGGGTTCGTGCTCCCGCCGGAGATTCAGGAAGGCACCCCGGCATTCGATCTCTGGAAGGAAGCTTGCGAGCATTCGCTCGAGTCCTACCGAAAACTGCTGGACCAGGTTGCCGAGCAGGTGGCCGACGAGCCCAAAGCGACGTTGCGACGCAAGCGCGCGCGGCAAGCTGCTCGCACCGTGCTGCCCAATTCGGCTGAAACGAAAATCGTGGTCACGGCAAACGCGCGGGCCTGGCGTCACTTCATCGAGCTTCGCGCATCCCCATTCGCCGATGCCGAGATCCGCACGCTTGCCATCACCGTGCTGCGTGTGCTTCAGACTCAGGCTCCCGATCTGTACAGCGACTTCGAGGTCAAACCGCTGGACGACGGGACCGAGACGGCGTCGACAGAGTTCAGCAAGGTCTAGCGGTCGAAGAAAGCGCCGGAACATGAGCGATTTGTCCGCCGGCGATCGACTGCCGAACATCGTCGCCACACCACCGGGTCCACGTTCTCGCGACCTCGCAGCTAGCTTGCGTCGGTACGAGTCGCCCGACGTCACATACATTTCCGACGGGTCTCCGATCTTCTGGGCCGAAGCCGTCGGTGCGAATGTCCTCGACGTCGACTCCAACACTTACATCGATCTCACCGCCGGATTCGGCGTCGCGCTCAGCGGACACCGAAATCCACGCGTGGTAGCGGCGATCCGAAGACAACTCGACACCCTGGCCCACGGACTTGGCGACGTCCATCCTCCCGAGATCAAGGTGCGGCTCCTCGAACGACTAGCAGAGATCACACCCCAGGGCCTGGAACAGACGATTCTGGCCTCCTCTGGGGCAGAAGCGATCGAAGCGGCGCTGAAGACCGCCAGGCTGGCGAGCGGTCGGCCCGGCGTACTTTGTTTCTCGGGCGCCTACCACGGCTTGACCTATGGTGCACTCTCGGTGACGGACGGTGAGCACTTCCGTGCGCCGTTCGAAGATCAGCTGGGGATTCCCATCGCTCGAGTGCCGTTCCCGAGCCCCTATCGACCAGCCCCGGAAGTCGAGGGCCGGGGCGGACTTCTTAGCGCGACGTTGCGTCGTGTGGCAGAACAACTCGACGCCGACGATCGCATCGGCTCCGTCATCGTCGAACCCATCCTCGGGCGCGGCGGCGTGGTGATTCCGCCGGACGGTTTCCTGCGAGGCCTGCGCGACGAGTGCGACCAGCGCGGGCTCGTGCTCATTTTCGATGAAGTGTTCACCGGGTTCGGGCGAACCGGACGCTGGTTCGCCTGCGAGCACGAAGGTGTCGCACCCGACATCCTTTGCGTGGGCAAAGCTCTCAGCGGATCTCTTCCCCTCTCCGCCTGTATCGGCCGCCCCGAAGTGATGGCCGCCTGGCCGCTCTCCCGTGGAGAAGCCATGCACACCAGCACCTTCCTCGGCCACCCACTGGCATGCGCGGCCGCACTAGCCCAGATCGACGAGATCGAAGACCAGCGACTCGTCGAACGGTCGGCCGGTCTCGGCGCTTCCATGCTCGACCGACTGGAGCAGATACAGACACGAGTTATGCGGGCCGGGGACGTCCGCGGCCGCGGCCTGGTGGCCGGAATCGAGTTGGTCCGGGACCCGAATTCCCGGGCCCCCGACCCGGATCGCGCGGGTCAGGTGGTCGACGACGCCCTGCGACGGGGCCTGATCATGCTTGCGGGTGGCCACATTCTCCAACTGTCTCCCCCTCTAACGATCAGCGAAGAGCAGCTGGCCTTTGCCCTCAGTACTCTAGAGGCCTGTCTAGGCGGCACCTGACCGATTAATTTTCAGCCGCTCATCACACGCTCGGAAGTGAAAGGAGACTTCATGCCGGGCCCGAACATCACGGTTCAGGGGACACCCAACCCGAACGCGGCGAAGTTTACCGTAGACCGGACGTTGGTCGAGGGTGGATCGAGTGAATCCTATTTCGATGCCGATCAAGCCCAGGGCCACGCATTGGCCGCGGCGCTATTCGGTATCGGCGGCGTCGTCTCACTACTCATAGCCGAGGACTTCGTCACGGTGACGAAATCTGAGACGGCCGACTGGGAAGAGCTGGTCCCAGAGATCCAGAACGCAATCGAGGAGGTACTATCCTGAAGTACATCAACCGGACCCTAGTCGCCATGGCGGCCGGTTTGGCCCTGGCGTGTAGTGCGGAAACCGACTCCACGCCCGACGCAGACGCCCAACCGAACGTCCTGCTCCCGGCGGAGGGACATCTCCGCAACGCAAAGCAGCTCACCTTCGGCGGCGAAAACGCCGAGGCCTATTTCTCCGCAGACGACCGCCACCTGATCCTGCAGTCGACGCATGGGGAGTACCAGTGCGATCAGATATTCACCATGCCGATTACGGGCGGGGAGATGGAGTTGGTCAGCACGGGCGACGGTCGAACCACGTGCGCCTACTTCTTCCCGGCCGGCGACAAGATCGTCTTCTCGTCCACTCACCTCGATGACGCGAGCTGCCCGCCACCGCCTGACTATTCCCAAGGCTATGTGTGGGGGTTGTATCCGTCGTACGACGTGTTCGTGGCAGACCGCGACGGCGGAAACCTGGTCCAGATCACCGACACGTGGCGCTACGATGCCGAGGCTACGGTGTCACGCGATGGCGAGAAGATCGTTTTCACGTCGCTGCGGGACGGCGACCTCGACATCTACACCATGGATGCCGACGGGTCCAACGTGAAGAAGTTGACGGACCAGTTGGGCTACGATGGTGGGCCGTTCTTCTCGTATGACGGATCGAAGATCGTCTACCGCGCTTACCATCCAAAGACCGCCGAAGAAGAAGCGGACTACCTGCGACTGCTCGCTCAAGACATGATCCGGCCCAGCCAGCTCGACATCTTTGTGATGGACGCTGACGGGTCGAACAAACGACAGTTGACCGACAACGGCGCGGCCAACTTTGCACCGTATTTCTTCCCGGATGGCGAACGCATCATCTTCGTGTCGAACCTGCACGACCCGGACGGCCGCAACTTCGACCTTTATCTGATCAACATCGACGGAACCGGCCTCGAGCGCGTTACACACCACGACAAGTTCGACGGTTTCCCCATGTTCAACTCGGATGGAAGCAAGCTGGTGTGGGGCTCGAATCGTTTCAACGCCGACCCGGGAGACACCAACATCTTCATTGCGGACTGGGCCAACTAGGGGTTCACCGGGCGCCAGTCGCAGCCACAGCAGCGGGCAGGCCGGTCCTGTAGCTCGGATACGCAAGCCGCACACCCAACTCGTCCTTCATTGACGCGTTCCTGACCCGCTTGCTGTCCAGCTTCCGGCGCAGTCGCACTTCGCCCAGCAGCTCGTTCGCTTCCGTTTCGCTCACCCACCTCGGCCGGTTCAGTCCCTGCAGATCCGCAGCCAGGTTCGCGAACTCGGAGGTTCGGTGCGGTTCGTCGTCCGCCAGGTTGTAAAGCTGGCCGTCCGTACCACCTCGCAATGATGCCAGCAGCGCCGTCACCAGGTCGTCCACATGGATACGGTTGACCCAGGCGTCGCCCTCCCGCACCAACACGTACTCTCCACTCTCCAGCAACGCGCGGAGCGTGCGGCCAGGGCCGTAGATCCCGGTGACCCGGCAGACTCGCCCGGGCACGCGCCCCGCCCGAGCCGCTTCGATCACGGCGCGCTCCGCCTCGTATCGCGCCAGTCCCACGCCGGCTGGGTCCACCGGCGTCGACTCGTCGACCCATTCCCCTCCGCGGTCACCGTAGACCGAGGTGCTGCTCACGTACACGAAGGCCTGCAACCCTGCCCGGCCAGCGACGTCCAGTACGGAACGCAGGGGGTCCTTTCCGTCGGTCGTTGGTGGCACCAGGTAGACAACCTCATCTGTGCCCAGTTGCCGCACTTGTTTGAGGGTTTTGGAGTCAGAGAGCTGGCCCACCAGGGGCTCGACGCCTGCAGCCTCGAGTTGCGCGGCACGTTCCAAGCTCCGCGTCGAGCCCACGACTCGCAGGCCCATTTCGGACAGTCGCTTGCCTATCCGCTGCCCGACGTAACCGCAGCCCAGAACCAGCGCGACCTTCAACCCGTCTCCAACGTGGGATAGCCAATCCGCCTCAGCACATCCTCGAATTGGCCAAGGATATTGTACGTCAGACCCCAGATGACCTGGCCCTCGTACTCGATGGTGGGGAACTCCCTGTCCGGCACCACGTCCAGCGTCATGCTGCCCCGGTGCTTGTCCTCGATGACCACATCGAGAGGCACCCAAACCGCCCGTTCGACCTCCGAGCTCGTTTCAGCCTCGGCGTCAGGGGTGACCCCGACAACAAAGGGAGTGATAGCTATCGCCGGAATCCGGCGCGTCCGCGGCGCGACGTCGTCGAGCTGGCCCAGCCGTCGCCCCAGCTCGATCAGGTCCACTCCCACTTCTTCCCGAGTCTCGCGCACGGCCGTCGCCCACAGATCTCCGTCCTCCAAGTCGCGCCGGCCTCCCGGAAGAGCCATGTGCCCCGACCACGGATCCCCTTCGCTCTCGGCACGCTTGATCGCCAGAAACTCCAGTCCTTCACCGCTCGGTCGCAGCAACAGGCTTACAGCGGCCTCGCTATCGTACGTACCCGAGGTCGCCCTGACGGGCGGCCGCCGCGTCAACTCGCTCGCGATACGATCCAAGAGCCGGTGCTCTACCACCCGCGCGACTCCTCGCCACTCTCGTCGAGTATCTTCCGGTAACTCGCGTAACGGAGCGCCGAGATGTCGCCTTGCTCGACGGCCTCGAGGATTCGGCATTGGGGTTCGTGTACGTGTGAACAGTCGTCGAACTTGCAGTCACCCAGGTAAGGCTCGAACTCGCGAAAGCAATGCGCCAGATCCTGCTCCCCCATCTCCCAGAGCCGCATGTTGCCGAGACCCGGTGTGTCGACGACATAGCCACCGACATCCAAGGGGTGGAGCGCCGCAGCCACGGTCGTGTGCCGCCCTCGCTCCAACGATTTGCTGATCTCGCCGACACGCAGGCCGAGACCGGGTTGGAGCGCGTTCAGCAGGCTCGATTTCCCGACACCAGACGAACCCACGAATAGCGTGATGTGTCCCGCAAGGCGCTCTCGCAATTCCTCTATGCCCGCCCCGCTCTTCGCGCTGGTGTAAAGCACATCGTAGCCGATCCCCGGGTATACGCCGAACAGCTCGTGCGCATCCTCCTCTCCCGACAGGTCCACCTTGTTGGAAACCACAAAAGCCGAGATATCGTTCGCTTCGGCCAGCACGAGGAACCGATCGAGAAGAGGGAACATCGGCTCGGGTCGGGCCACCGAAAACACAGCTCCAAGCTGGTCAACATTCGCGGCGATCAACTGCTCACGCCTTCCATCAGCCGAACGGCGCGACAGACGACAGCTACGCGGAAGCACGCTCGCGATCACACACCCACCATCATCCATCCGCTCCAATGCCACTTCATCTCCGACGGCCACCTTGCCGATCCCTTTCTCTTGCTTGAGACGGCCGCGCAGCGAGCATTCCGTCACTTCACCTTCGATCTCAACTTCGTAGATCCCGCCGACGGTGCGCAGGACTCGACCGTGTAAGCCCTCGCTTCCCACCGTCATCCGGATACCAACTTGCTCAGCAGTTCTTTCACTTCGTGCAGGGTCCATTCCTCCAGTGTCGCGCGCGCTCCTTGCTCGCTGTCCGCCTCCGCCAAAAAGTCGCTTTCAACATGACCGGTTGGCTCGGCCCCCCGCCATCTCAAGAAGAAGAGATAGGCGCACCAAGGCGCGTCATCACCCGGCCCCGCCCGATCGACCATGATCTCAGCGGTGTACGAATCGCCGTCGGGCCCCTCAAAGGCCGGCGGGCGCTCGTGCTCGGCCAGGTAGCCCCCCAAGGTTGCATCTTTCATAATTGCGGCTAGAAGGTTAGATGGGCTGACACAACGGGTCAACGCGGAGCCATCTTGAGCAGAACCATCCTGCACGCCGACATGGACGCCTTTTACGCGGCCGTCGAGGCACGCGAGGACCCCGAGATAGCCGGCCAGCCGGTTGTCGTCGGCGCCGACCCGCACGGCGGGCGCGGGCGAGGGGTCGTTGCGGCCTGTAACTACGAGGCTCGCAAGTTCGGCATCCACTCCGCCATGCCCATCTCGGAGGCTTACCGCCGTTGTCCGAGCGCTGTCTACCTCCCTCCACGCATGCGCCTCTACGCGGAAGTATCCGAGAGTATCATGCAGATCCTCGAGGGGTACACCGAGCTGGTTGAGAAACTCAGCATCGACGAAGCGTTCCTCGACGTTTCAGCCTCGACCCGACTGTTCGGCGACGGTGTGACCATCGCCCGCAGCATCAAGAAGCAGGTCTGGCAGCAGGAACAACTGACCGTCTCGGTCGGAGTGGCTCCCAACAAGTTCCTGGCCAAGTTGGCATCGGACCTCGAGAAACCTGATGGACTCGTCGTCGTCGAGGCCGGCAAGGAAGACGAATTCCTCGACCCACTTCCCATCGAGCGGTTGTGGGGTGTCGGAGAAAAGACTGCGGGACGACTGCATGCCCTGGGTATACGGACGATCGGCGACGTCGCGGCGACCCAGCTGGAGGTGCTCGATCGCCACCTGGGACACGCTCACGCGGCACACCTCTACAAGCTGGCCAACGGCGAGGACGACAGGCCGGTCGAGCCGGGCCGCGAGCAGAAACAGATCGGTCGGGAAACAACCTTCATGACCGATACCGACGACCGCGATTTCGTGCGCCGCACCTTGCTGGCTCTAACGGAAGAGGTCACCGCCCGACTGCGCAGGCGCCACCTCGCCGCCCGAACCGTGACGGTCAAGCTACGCCTCTCACCGTTCGAGACTCATACGAAGCAAAAGACCCTCGATGTGCCCGTGTTCACGACCGATGCGGTATATCCCGTCGCCTGCGAACTCCTCGCCGCTGCTGACCCCGGCGACCGGCCCATCCGTCTCATCGGCGTTAGCGCTTCAGGACTTCACGACCAGCCGCCCGAACGACAACTTGGCCTGTTCGGCGAGTCCGCTCATGATGAGACCGCTGAGCGGGTTGCCGATGTCATAGACGAGATCTCCGAGAGGTTCGGCCATGACGCGCTCAAACGCGCTCAGCTGGTCCGCCGAAGAGAAGAGGAAGGAAACTAGATCGACTGGATGCCGAATCGCTCGACTAGGCGAAGAAGGTTATGGCAGCCTCGAGGCCGTCACACAGTGCATCGACATCGTCCCGGCCGTTGTAGACATAGAACGAAGCGCGCGTCGTCGCGCCCAAACCCAAGCGCCGCATCAACGGCTGGTTGCAGTGATGCCCCGCCCGAACCGCGATGCCTCGATCGTTGAGTACTTGAGCCAGATCGTGAGGGTGGATCTCCCCCAATTCGAACGACAGAACGCCCGCCCGGTCGCCGGCCGTGGGGCCAAACTGTTTGAAACCCGGAATCCCGCGACCACGCTCGAGCGCATAACGCACCAGATCGTGCTCGTGATCGTGAATTCGCTCTAGTCCTACTTCCGTCAAGAAATCCATCGCCGCGGCTAAGCCCACAGCATCGGCGATGTTTGGCGTGCCCGCTTCGAACTTGTGCGGTGTACCTTTGTACGACGACCTTTCCAGTTCGACGATCTCGATCATCTCGCCGCCACCCTGGTACGGCGCCATCGCCTCCTATGGCTCACGGCGACCCCACAGAACACCGATGCCCGTCGGTCCGCACATCTTGTGGCCGCTGAAGGCGTAGAAGTCACAGCCCAAGGATGGAAGGTCCAACACTACGTGTGGCGCCGCCTGAGCGCCGTCGACCAATACCTTCGCGCCTACGCTGTGAGCGGCCTCGACGATCTCGCTAATCGGGTTGATCGTGCCCAAGGCGTTCGAGACGTGCGTCACACCCACCAGACGCGTCCGCTCCGTCAGGAGGTCGTTCAGCTGGTCGAGCCGCAAGCGGCCCTCGTCGTCGATGTCCAGAGACTTGAGTCGCGCGCCCGTACGCTGCGCCAACAGCTGCCAGGGCACGATGTTGGAGTGATGTTCCAAGACCGTGAGCAGAATCTCATCGCCTTCGCCGATGTTGTCCGGGCCCCAGGCCGATGCGACGAGGTTGATTCCCTCGGTCGTACCTCGGACGAACACCACCTCAGCAGGATCCTCGCTCCCCATGTACGCCGCCGCCCTAGCCCGGGCGCTCTCGTAGGCCTCGGTAGCCCGCGTCGACAGCTCGTGGATCCCCCGGTGAACGTTGGCGTGGTCGTGCTCGTAGTAATGGTCCAGAGTCTCGATGACCGAGCGCGGCCTCTGCGAGGACGCAGCGTTGTCCAGGTAGACGAGCCGATGCCCGTTGACCTGCTGATCCAAAATCGGGAACTGCGTCCGGATCGCATCGACGTCCAGCGGCGCGCGCGTACTCGTCTCGGTGGCTCGACCTATCATGATTCCACAGCGACTAAAACATCCTCGCCATTGATTTCGACTTCGTACGTGGTAACGGGTCCGTACGCCGGCAACGCCAAAACTTCACCGCTTCTCACGTCGAAACGCGCGCCGTGCAACATGCAAATCACCGCGTGTCCGTCCAACGTACCCTCGGACAACGGAAAGCACTCGTGCGTACATTCATCCTGCACGGCATACAACTCACCGCCGACATTACAGAGCAACACATCCACACCATCCGCCCGTACCGCCTTCATCTCACCTGGCGGCACCTCACCCACCGACGCAACCCTCACGAAATTCTTGCTGGACCCCATAACCCGCCGCTACACGAACCCACTGGTTACTGATCACTGATCACAGGCGGCCCCTATTCGACCATCTACTCGGTAGAGACCGACTCGGCCTCATCACGGAGCGCTGCATGCAACGTATGCCAGGCAAGGGTCGCACACTTCACGCGAACGGGAAACTCCCGCACACCCGATAACACGGCCAGCTTGCCCATCGATTCATCATCGATATCCGCGTCGTGACCGCTGGTGACCATCTCGCGGAACTGACCGAACATCTCCTCAGCTTCCGCAAGCGTCTTGCCCTTGACCGCAGCCGTCATCAACGAGGCCGAAGCCTTCGAGATCGCACAGCCCGAACCCTTGAAGGTGACGTCGGCGATTCGATCACCGTCCAGTTCGACGTAGACGGTGATCTGGTCGCCACACAGCGGGTTGTACCCGTCCGCGCTGTGGCTTGCCCCATCCAGTTCTCTGAAATTCCGCGGACTGCGGCTGTGTTCTAGAATGACTTGCTGGTAAAGTTCACGGAGATCTGACATTGCGCACGCACCATCGACTTTCTAGCCGAGTTTCTTCAGCATTTCTCCCTGCGGCATCTTGTCCATGACCAGGCCCTCCACGTACTTCCTGATGTAGGGCAGCCGCATGCGCTCTAGATTCTCCGTCGCGAAGCCGAAAAGCAAGAGCGTCCGGGCCATCTCTTCCGAGATGCCCCGAGATCTCAGGTAAAAGACCGCCTCTTGGTCGAGTTGCCCGATCGTTGCGCCGTGAGTGCACTTCACGTCGTCGGCATAGATCTCGAGCTGGGGCTTGCTGTCGACCGAAGCCCGGTCGGTCAGTAGGAGGTTTCGGTTGGTCTGCTTGGCGTCGGTCTTCTGGGCGTCCTTGTGGACGACTATACGACCCGAGAACACCCCGCTCGAACTGTCGTTCAGTATGCCGTTGTAGAACTGGCGGCTGTCGCAGTGCGGGCTCGCGTGCTCGACATGCATGAAATTGTCTATATGCTGCCTGCCATCCGTCATGAACAGGCCGTTGATGAGACAGTGCGCACCCTCGCCGGCCAACACGGGATGCACGTTGTTTCTCACAATCCCACCGCCGAGAAAAGCACCGTGGCAGGCGACGTTGCTGCTTCGATCGAGATGCACTTTCACGGTGCCGACATTGAACGCCTTCGTGCTCTCTCGCTCGACGCGGTAGTGCTCGACCACGGAGTTCTCGCCGGCGATCACTTCGCTCACGACGTTGGAGAAGTACTGCTCTCCGCCCAGCGACACATACTCTTCGATGATCCCGACGTCGGCATTTGCACCGACGATGACTAGATTGCGCGGATGCGTCGCGATTGGAGCTTCCGTTCGCGTCGCCACATATATGATGTGGATGGGTTTCTCGACGATAGCACCGCTGGGCACATAAACGAACGAGCCGTCCTCGATGAACGCAGTGTTCAGCGCCGAGAAGAAATCTGTCTCGTACTTGACATGCTTCGCCAGGTGAAGCTCAACCAATTCGCGATTGAACCGGACCGAATCCGCCAGGCTACACGCGATCACACCGCCCGGTTGACTGCACGAGTCCGACAGTTCGGGCACGTAACGACCGTTCACAAACACCAACCGTGCCGACTCGCGGTCCTTGAACACGAACGGCGCTAGTTCGTCCGCCGAAATCGTCGCGCCCTTGGTCGTCGCGCTGAACGACATCTTGGCTATGGGAGAGACGTTCGTGAACTTCCAATCCTCGTCACGGACCGTGGGAAATCCGAGCTCAGACGTCCGCGCCATGGCCGCCTGGCGCACCGGCCGCAGCCAATCCACTTCGGCGCCGTTCTCGAATCTCTTGAAGCTCTCCAGATAACCCTGCAAACCTACGTTGGTTGTCACCGCCACGATTTATCCACTCGCTCAAATAGATGTTGTCTTGCCCTGAACTCCGGAGAGGTCAGGCCGAAGCCCCCACGGGATTGCGGCCGTCAGCCCAGGCGTAGCCGTATTCCTCGAGATGCAACGCCAGGTCCTTGTCACCGGAACGTACGATCCGTCCGTCCACCAGGACGTGGACGTAGTCCGGAACGATGTAATCCAACAACCGCTGATAGTGGGTGATCACCAGAAAGCCGCGATCGGGACTGCGCAACGCGTTGACGCCGTCTGCCACCACTCGTAGGGCATCGATGTCGAGACCCGAATCCGTCTCGTCCAAAATCGCCAGCGCCGGCTCGAGCACCGCCATCTGGAAGATCTCGTTCTTCTTCTTCTCGCCACCGGAGAAACCCTCGTTCACCGACCTCTCGAGGAAACTGGTGTCTATGTGCAGCGTCTTCAGCTTTTCCTTCAGAAGCTTCAGCCCCTCCAACACGTCCAGTTCCTCCTCGCCGCGATCCTTGCGCACGGCGTTCAAGGCCGCGGTCAAAAACTGGATGATGCCGACACCGGGGATCTCCACCGGGTACTGGAACGCCATGAACACACCTGCGCAGGCTCGTTCATCAGCTTCCATGTCCAGAAGATCGAATCCCTTATATAGGACCTGACCCGTGACCTCATAGCCATCGCGCCCAGCCAACACCGACGCCAAGGTGCTCTTGCCCGAACCGTTGGGCCCCATAATGGAATGAACCTCACCGGCATGCACGGTCAGGTCGACACCCTTCAGTATCTCTTTGTCCTCGACTCTCGCATGCAGGTTCTTTATCTGCAGCATTCTCTTTCCCTTTTCTCGCGTTTTCCCGAAAATGACTTCCTCAGCCTACGCTGCCCTCAAGACTAACGCTCAACAGCTTCTGCGCTTCCACGGCGAACTCCATCGGCAGCTCTTTGAATACTTCCCTACAGAACCCAGCCACGATCAGCGACATCGCGTCTTCCATCCCGATGCCCCGTTGCTGACAATAGAACATCTGGTCCTCGCCGATCTTCGACGTCGAGGCCTCGTGCTCCATCATCGCACTCTTGTTCTTGACCTCGATGTACGGGAAGGTGTGTGCACCACACTTGTCGCCGATGAGCAGTGAATCGCACTGAGTGTAGTTCCGAGCATCCTCGGCGCCTTTCATGATCTTCACCTGGCCGCGATACGTATTCTGCCCTTCGCCGGCCGATATCCCCTTCGCCACGATCGTGCTCTTCGTCTTCTTGCCGATATGGATCATTTTCGTACCCGTATCGGCCTGCTGTCGAAGGTTAGTCAGCGCAACTGAATAGAACTCGCCCACCGAATTGTCGCCCTGGAGAATGCAGCTCGGGTACTTCCACGTGATCGCCGAGCCCGTCTCGACCTGCGTCCAGGAGATGTGTGAGTTTACACCCGCGCATTTGCCGCGCTTGGTGACGAAGTTGTAGATACCACCCACGCCGTGCTCGTCCCCGGGATACCAGTTCTGGATCGTCGCGTACTTGATCGTCGCGTTGTCCAATGCGACCAGCTCCACCACCGCCGCATGCAACTGGTTCTCGTCACGCATCGGCGCGGTGCAACCCTCCATGTAGCTCACATACGCGCCCTCATCCGCGATGATCAGCGTGCGTTCGAACTGTCCCGTCTGGGCCGCATTGATCCGGAAATAGGTCGACAGCTCCATCGGGCACCGCACGCCCTTCGGCACATACACGAACGAGCCATCGCTGAATACCGCCGAGTTCAACGCCGCGAAGAAGTTGTCGGTCTGCGGCACTACCGATCCGATGTACTTCTGAACCAGCTCTGGATGGTTCTTCACCGCCTCGGAGAATGGACAGAAAATGATCCCGTGCTTCTCCAGCTCGGCCTGGAACGTCGTCGCTACAGAAACGCTGTCGAAAACCGCGTCAACCGCAACGCCTGCCAACCACTTCTGCTCTTCCAGCGGGATGCCCAGTTTCTCGTAGGTCTCCAGAAGCTCAGGATCCACTTCGTCGAGGCTCTCGGGCTTCTGCTTCGGAGCCGCGTAATAGCTGATCGCTTGATAGTCAATGGGACCATACCCGTACGGGAAGAACGGCCAGGCGGGCTCCTCCCCCGACTCGTGTTGTTCGGACCAGTGGCGGTACGCCTTCAGCCGCCACTCCAGCATCCACTCGGGCTCTTCTTTTTTCGCCGAGATGAAGCGGATGGTGTCCTCGTTCAGACCCGGCGGAGCAAACTCCTCCTCGATGTCCGTGACGAACCCGTATTTATATTCCTGCTGGGCTAGGGCTTCAATCGCCTCTTGGTTCGAGCCCATACGATCTCCTATCGAAGACGTGAGACAGCTTACGCGCCACTAAGTGCAAGAACCGCAATAGCTTGCGCGTCG
>JBDHGH010000019.1:0-30508 GCA_039589995.1 Gemmatimonadota bacterium
GAAGCGACTGCCCAGCGACTCCAGAGCCTCGGGCAATGCACGGCGGGCCGGTAAGGCGGTGAGCTCGTCCCGGTAGGCCATGCTGTACGAGATCTCAACCACGGAGAGACCCAGGACGAGCCCGGCCGTGGAGAGATAGAACGTGACGAGGGGTGAGCCGGGCAACGCGCCGGCGGCGAGCGAGCTCGCAACAAGCGCCCAGACAAACCCCTTCTCCACGGGGCTTTTCCGAAGAAGCGCTGCGAACACGGCAAGGGCGACGCTGCCAACGTAGATCGGCAGGGTCGCTGCGAAGGGCCAGACTGTGCCTTGGGAGGCGAGGCGGTCGGCACCGAAGAAGGCCGCCGTCGCTTCGGGCTGGAACTCGAGGAGAATCGACACAACCAGCGGTTGCGCGAGGACGAATCCTAGTTGCGCGAGACCTCTCAACGTGAGGACCCCGCGATCACGCGTTATAGCGAGAACGGCGAGAGTGACGGGAAGCAGCAGAGTGGTCGCCGCGTAGACCGTTGGACTGTCGGGCCCCGGCTGGTGTAGCATGACCCTGGCCGCGATAGCGATGGCGACGACAGCCGCGACGACGCGGCTGCGATGAAAACGCCAGGCCAGCAGCGCAGCAGCGACTAGCACCGCAGTTGCGTAGATCGAACCCAGGCGCGCGAAGGCATCATCGTCCCCCCCGAACCTCACCGCGATCACGGCGAAGAGAACGACGACTCCACCTGGAGCGAGCCAGGACAAGACGTGTTTCAGAGATCTACCAAACAAGATCGACCAGAGTAAGGTTCAGTCGTCAGGTGGGGGGATGTGGGCTAGCCCTACGGGCTCTCATGAAGCTACGCGACGACGCCTTGGGAAGCGAGATCTTCGCAGAGACGGCGCCTACTCGCCGAGGAGAGAACGCGCCTCGGCAAGCTGCTCGACCACCGCGTCTCGCGCGGTACCGCCAGCGATGGATCGCGCCTCGACGGAGCGGTGGTAGGCGCGATGCGAGCGGTCGGCACCCGCGGTCCATAGGGCGGTGGGCAGCGCGGGGTGAATGGCTTCGGCCTGTTCGGAATCGACATCGAGGATCGAGGTCCCCGCCTCCTCCGCCACACGCACCAGCTCGCCGATGGCGGCGTGGGCATCGCGGAAGGTAACGCCAGAGCGAACCAGAGCATCGGCGAGGTCGACCGCAAGGACCGAGGGGTCGAGGGCATTTGCCGCGGCCGTTTCATCAACCTGCAATGTCTCGATGGCACCTGCGAATGCCGGCAGCATCAGGTGCAGCGTATCGAAAACGTGGAAGAGAATCGACTTGTCTTCCTGCAGGTCCTTGTTGTAGCCGGTAGGCAACGACTTGAGCAGGCCGACAGCGGCGGTGAGGTCGCCGAGTAGCCGCGCGCCCTGGCCGCGAGCCAACTCGGCGATATCGGGATTGCGCTTTTGCGGCATGAGACTCGAGCCCGTGCTGTACGCGTCCGAGAAACGCACGAAACCAAACTCGGAACTCGAGAACAGGATCAGATCTTCGGCCAAACGGGAAAGGTGCGTGCCCAACAGCGCACCGGCGAAGGCGAACTCGGCGACGAAATCGCGGTCCGAAACCGCGTCCATGCTGTTGGCGGTGACCCTGGGAAAGCCCAGGCGATCCTGGAGTAACGTACGGTCCACGGGAAAGCCCGACCCGGCTATGGCACCGGCTCCCATAGGCATCGTCCCGGCGGACTTCTTCACGATGTCCCAGCGTTCTCCATCGCGAACCAGCGGCCAGAAATGCGAGAGAAAGAAGTGGGCCATGCGCACCGGCTGCGCGCGGCGCAGGTGGGTATACGATGGCATGAGCACATCGAGGGTGGCTTCGGCTCGAGAGAGCAACGCCGCGAGCATGGCATCGATGTCCGCAGCCAAGACATCGATTGCTCGCATTACCCAAAGGCGGGTGGCCGTCGCCGCTTGGTCGTTGCGCGACCGGCCGGTTCGCAGCATGCCCGCCGCCTCACCAATCTCTTCGGTCAGCAGCCGTTCGACCAAGGTGTGGATGTCTTCGTCGGGTGCGTACTCGGCGGCACCCCCGGCCAGCCGCTGGCCTACCCGCTCGAGTCCGGTGAGGATCGTTTTGGACTGGTCCGGCCGGAGCACACCCAGCGCCTCCAGCCCTTCGGTCCAGGCGCAAGCGACATCGATCTCCTCGCGCCAAAGGCGCCGGTCGATGGGCAAACTGCGGTTGAGGGCGTCGGCCTCCGGAGCCAATCCGCCCTGGAAGCGGCTCCCCCACAGCGCGAAGTGGCGTCCGCTATCCTCGGGTCCTTTCTCCCTGGACATGCTCCGTGGAATCTACGCTAGTGCCTTGGAACCCGCCTGGGTCGGCGCCGCAGGCTCCTCCGCCGCGCTCGTATCTGCCGAAGGCGTAGGCGTCGATGCCGGCGACGACGCATCCATGGCGATATCCCGTGCGGCGGAGATGCGACTGGGTATCGAGAACAGCTTCACGAACCCTTCGGCGTCGGCGTGGTCGAACGACTCGGTGGCACCAAAACTGGCGAGCCCTGATTCGTACAGCGTGTTGGGGCTGCGACGACCGACGATGGTCACCGATCCCTTGTAGAGTTTCATCCTAACGCTGCCGCTGGCCGGTGCGAGAAGCGAATCCACCATGGCGTCCATCGCCTCGCGCTCGGCGGACCACCAACGACCCTCGTAGACAAGGTCGGCGTAACGCGACGCGATGGAATCCTTCAGTGCCATGCTTCGACGATCGAGCACCAGGCTTTCCAGTTCTTGAAGTGCTGTGAGCAGCAACGTTCCGCCCGGCGTCTCGTACACGCCCCGGGACTTCATTCCCACGAGTCGATCTTCGATGATATCGGCACGGCCGATCCCGTGCGCCCCCCCTACGGCGTTCAACTTCTCCACCAACTGCAACGGCCCCAACGGCTCGCCGTCCACGCTGACCGGATAGCCTCTCTCGAACCCGACGGTCACGTACTGCGGGGTATCCGGCGCGGCTTCCGGCGAAGTCGTGAATTGGAACAGGTCCTCCGGCGGCTCGAAGTCCGGATCTTCCAGCGGGCCGCCCTCGTGAGACATGTGCCAGAGGTTTCCATCGCGTGAGTAGATCTTCTCGGGTGAGGCGTCCACCGGGACACCCTGTTCGGCGGCGTAGAGAAGCGCGTCCTCGCGGCTCTCGATGGACCACTCGCGCCAGGGCACGATCACCGGCAGCTGCGGCGCGAACGCCGAATAGGTGACCTCGAAGCGCACCTGGTCGTTCCCCTTCCCCGTGCAGCCGTGGGCCAGCGCATCGGCGCCGACGCCGAGGGCGTATTCGGCCTGGGCGCGGGCGATGAGCGGCCGGGCCATGGAAGTGCCCAAGAGGTACTTGCGAGCGTAGACCGCGCCAGAGCGCAGCGTCGGCCAGATGTAGTCACTGACGAAACTCTCTCGGAGGTCGAAGACCTCGCAGCCCTCTGCGCCAGAGGCCAGGGCCTTCGCTTTCACCTGCTCGTAGTCGTCGCTCTGCCCCACATCCGCGACGGTGCAGAGCACGCGGGCTCCATAGTTGGCCTTGAGCCAGGGCACGATGATGGAGGTGTCGAGGCCGCCAGAATAGGCCAGGACCACGGTAGGCTGCGAGGGAAGCTGTTTCACAATTTCCTCACGATCATGCAACGACGATGCACACAAATGTCAATAACTTGGGCAAGATTATGCATATGAAACGCATGATTATACAGAAATAGCTGGATTCGTCAAGTCCTGGTAAGGCCGGCGTGCGGCGGAGCCGGCCCGCGAAACGGGTTGTAGACTTAGAGGTCCGCTAAGTCGTTGATACGACTAACGATAAGCGACCGATGCCGTTCGTCGCGGAGGATGAGCAGGATGGTATCGTCGCCGGCCACGGTGCCGAGGATCTCCGGCCAGGACTCGAGGTCGATGGCCTCGGCCACCGCCTGGGCGCCGCCGGTGAGGGTCTTCACGACGACGAGATTACCCACTCCCTCGGCGCTGGTGAGGAGGTGAGGCAGCAGGCGCTCGAGCGCCGGGGCTAAATCCTCGGGGTCCACGGCGGCGGCATAGTAGCTCTCGCCTTTCGCATGGGGGAGCTTCCCGACGCGTAGCTCTTTCAAATCGCGGGAGAGCGTCGCCTGAGTCACGTCGAACCCGCGCTCGTGGAGTATTTCACGCAGCTCGTCCTGGTTGTGCACGCGCCGAGAGCGGATGAGATGGAGGATGTCCTCCTGCCGTTTCTTTTTCGCTGAGCGGGTGGGCATGTTCTTCGTCTACTCCGTGTGAATGGCGATGGCAGGATGGACGCGAGTGGCCGTGCGCGCGGGGAGGACTCCACCGGCCAACGCCGCCAGGCCCAGGACAAAGGTGACAACACCGTAGACCAAAGGATCGAAGGGGCTCAATCCGGGAACGAGCATCTCCAGCCAGCCGGCCAGCACCAGCGCGACCCAGAATCCGATCACCGCACCGACTGCCGTCAGACCGAGGCTCTGGAGGAGAACCGCGCGAGCGACCCGTCGCCGCGTGGCACCCATCGCGCGATGGATGCCGATCTCTTTTCGACGGCGGCTGACGCGATACGCCATCACCGAGTAGGCGCCGTAGATGCCGAGTAGCAGAGCCATGGCCCCGGCCGCTCCGAACAAGAACCCCAGCCAACGGACGGGCGCAACTTGGTGTTCCAGATAACTCGACAGGGTCGATGTTTCACCCACCGCGAGCGACTGCCCGCTTCCGATCGCAGCGCTTCGCACCGCCGGGCCAATGGCGCTGACGTCGCCGGCGATCCGCACGGCCAGATCCACCGACCTGGGCGGGTCCTGGAGAATGGAGAGGTACACGGCCGGAACCTGGCGTGTCGGCGACCCGATGCCTCGACCTCTCATGTCATCGACAATTCCGACGACTGTATATAGAGCGTCCGCGGAATCGCCCAGGCGGATCCTCTTTCCCAACGGCTGGCCGCGCTCGAAGTGGCTTTCGGCCAGCGTTCGATTCACCAGCACGACTCGCGGCGCACCGATGGAGTCGCCGGTCGTGAACTCGCGTCCTTCCAACACGTCCACACCCATGGCCTTAAAGAAGTCGGGACTGACGCCGTTGTAGCGTACGAAGCCCGGCATCAACGGCACGTAGATACCGCCGATAGAGCAGGCACCACAACGCGCTTCGACGAAGCCCACCGAACCCAGGGCAAGCCAGGTTCCGGGCGTCGACAGGCTCTCGGCCTGCACGCCGGGCACAGCGCCCACGCTGCGAAGCACACCTCTATAGGCTTCCGCACGCTGGTTTGCACTCGCATAACCTGTTTGGGGCAGATCGATCTCGAGGGTCAGGGTGTTCGCCGGATCGAAGCCCAACTCTGACGTCTCGAGAATCGGTAGCCCGGTTCGGATGAGCAGCCCAGCGCCGATGAGAAATGCAACCGAAGCGGCAAGTTGGAACACCGAGAACACGTCGTGCATGATCAGCTCGCCGCGTTTTCCCGTTCCGTCGGCACCCGCCTTCAGCGCATCGCTCAAGTCCGAGCGACGCAACACGCCGGCCACAGCGAACAGCGGGAACAGTACGGCAGCGGCCACCGGAAGACCGAGGCCCACGAGGAGAACTCTCGGGTCGACGGCGAGGATACCGGACGCCTCGACCAGGTGGGGCCACGTGCCGCGCAGAAGATTCGCTCCAAGGGCACCGACGATGAGTCCCACGAAAGCGCCCAGCACAGACAGCAGAAGACCTTCGCCCAGCAGGTGGCCCAGCAGCCGGCGCCGTGACGCGCCCACGGCGGCCCGAAGCGCCATCTCGCTCTCGCGGGTCGAAGCACGAATCAGCACGAGGATCACGACGTTGAAAAACGAGAGCACGAAACCCAGCCCCGCGACGGCGGCCAGAACGATGAGGATGCTGCCGAACGCATCCGCCTGCACCTGGGCCGCCGACCACAGCGGCCCCGTCCAGCTGCTCCAACCGGCGTCCCGGACGTATTCGGGGCCCAGTCGGGAGGCCAGGGTCAGCGGCTGCAGCGAGCCCAAACGCAACAGGCCCAGTATCGATACGGTGAGCGCGATTCCTACGGCGAGAGAGACCAGCGCGGGGATACTGAAGCGAGCATCACCGCGCAGCGACGCGATAGCGTTAGCGAGTTCATCGATAATCCTTGCGATCACGCCTGTAGCTTATCGTGGTTTGGTGCGATCTGACAAGTCAGCGTGCCGCACGACGCGCATTAACCAGTGATGACGGCGTTGCCGCCTGTTATCGGGCCATCACACATTGTGACCCATAAAAGAAACCTCGAGGCACGAGCTTGCGCTGGTCGTCGGCATGGGAGGCGCGGTCAGCGTGGATGGCGGAAGCGAATTGGAGCGGGAGGCAAACAACTCGCGTCCGCGGCTCTCGAAATCCGGCTCCGCCTCACTTCGCGTGTGTGTCCCGCTGACCACCTAGCCAGCAGCGAGACCTATCCTTGCCAGCGCACTATCCAGTGCGCAGTATCCTCCACTGACCATGGATACTCCCGTTACATGTTCGTCCATGGAAGAAGCCCACCTGTGGATTGGAACCCGTGATTCGACAACGTGTCGTGCACCTCGAGTTGTGAACCGAGGACGCGGCCGAGTGATGATGAGCGTGGGAGCGATACGGATGCCTGGAATGTTGACGCGGGACATGACTGGGAACCCTCGAGCAGCCCTCACCACCCTCGCCGTGGTCGCCTTCACGTGCTTGGGCTCAACAGACGCTATTGCGCAGGACCTGGAGCCGCGGGCCTTCTCGAACGCGCCGGTCGGATTGAACTTCCTCCTCGCCGGCTATGCCTATAGTAGCGGCGCCGTGTTGTTCGACGACGCGTTGGCGGCGGCGCTGCAGATACAGGAGGCTAGTGGCAAGCTTCACCAGGGTATCATCGGTTACGTTCGCGCGGTCGATGTCTTCGGGCTGTCCGGGCGGGTAGGAGCGATCGTTCCCGTGGTCGCGGGCGACTGGGAGGGAATCCTCGCGGACACCTTCGCGGCGGTCTCTCGAGATGGGCTCGGCGATCCACGTTTGCTGTTTTCGGTGGGCCTCATCGGGGCACCGGCGCTGCGTGCTGCGGACTTTGTTCGATACCAGGAGCGGACGGTGCTGGGGTTCAGTCTCCAGATCATCGTGCCTCTCGGCCAATACGATCCGACAAGGCTCATCAATCTGGGGTCGAACCGTTGGACGTTCAAACCGCGGCTTGGCGTCTCGCACACTCGTGGGCGATGGACGTTCGAGTTCTTTGGCGCCGCCTGGTTATTTACTGATAATCCCGACGCCCTCGGCTACCGACTGGAGCAAGATCCGATCTTTGCGCTTCAGGCTCATGTCGTCCATGCGTTTCGGCGCGGATTGTGGCTGGCGGTCGACGCTGGATATGGCCGCGGAGGCCAAACAACCGTCGGAGGTGAGATGAAGGACGACTTCAGGAAGGACTCACGACTCGGTGCACAGCTCGTCGTCCCGCTCGCTCGGCGGCATTCTCTGAAGCTGATCTACGTCACCAACGTCTCTTACGAGCATCGGCGCCGACTTCGATACCGTCTCGCTGCTCTATCAGTACCGATGGGGAGCGGGGCTTTGAGTTCGAAAAGGTGGAGGACATGGCTCTAACGTGCATCATCCGCATTAGGAGCTTTGCGTGGTAGACGCCCCGCCGCAATTGGAGGAGCCATGACGCTCAAGAAGCTGTTCAGTCGTCCCCGGTCGCTCTGGCTGCGGATACCCATCTGGATTGTTGCCGTCTGGATGCTAGGGCTGGTGGGCCGCTTCTGCATCGACCTGGTATGGCCTTACAATCCGAAGCCGCTGGATCAGGTGGCCTTTCTCGACCATGCCGAGACCCGAACGATCGGCCCGGTTCGCGTGACCGCTTCGGCGCTCGGCCCGAACGAGAGCCAGGCGGTCTTCGGGGTCCCCCTTGCCCTGTACGGGATCCAACCGGTGTGGCTCGAGATCGAGAACAGCGACACCATGCCGCTGTTTTATCTCAGGGCGGGAACCGACCCGGAGTGGTTCTCGCCGTATGAAGCGTACTGGCTGGCTCGGTTCAAGGCGCCGCGGGACGCCAATCGGCGTATGGAAAACCGATTCTACGAGCTGCAGTTCGAGGGCCCCGTGTTTCCGGGGCAGACGAAGTCCGGCTTCATCTTCACTCGGCTCGATGAGGGTGTGAAGGCACTCGACATCGACCTCGTCGGACTCGGGGAGAGGATGTACAGTTTCACCATATCCGCGCAGGTCCCGGGATTCCTGGCCGATCATCAGAGAGTAGACTTCAGAGCATTACAGCACCCGGACTCGCTCGTCTCTATCGAAACGGAAGAAGACCTGCGGCGCGCTCTGGAGCAATTACCCTGCTGCACGACCAACCGCGCCGGCGACGAGACGGGCGACCCCCTCAATCTCGTCCTCGTGGGGAGTCACGAGGATATCGTTTCCGCCTTCACCCGCCGTGGATGGCACCCCACCGAGCAGACCCATCGGGCGGCGATCTGGCGGACGATCCGCTCGTTCATCTTGCGAGCCCGCTACCGCTACTCACCCGTCAGCCCTCTCTATGTGTTCGGGCGTCGCCAGGACATGGCCGGGCAAAAGGCGCGCGGGACGATTGACTTGCGCAACCATGCCCGTTTCTGGCTGACGCCGATCATGTTCCGCGGGAACACCGTCTGGATCGGGCAGCTTAGCCGAGACATCGGCGTTCGGTTTATCCCGGCATTTCCGCCCACGACCCATAAGATCGACCCCGACGTCGACGAAGCACGAGCCGGTTTGATCCAAGACCTGGCGTATTCGCAGGCGCTGGCGAGGTTCGCCTATGTCAAAGGGGTGGTCGAGGCGCCGCGGGACAGCCCGCGGAGCAACCTCACGGGCGATCCATACTTCACCGACGGGCTGCGCGTCGTACTGTTCTTCACGCCGCGTCCCCGTACGGTCGATGAGGTGGAGTATCTGGATTGGGAGCGCCCGCCGCGCTTTCGACAGATGGAAGACTCCCTGCGTAGCCAATCCCGAGACTGACAAAAGTGTGACCCTCGCTTACGCGACCGTACCGCGAAACCTGACGACGGCCACCCAGAGGACGCCCACCGCCATGGTTGTGAGGACGACGAACTGCCTCCAGAGGTCGAGGAAGCCGGCGTCTTTTAAGAAGACGGCGCGGATGATCTCGAGGAAATGCCGCATGGGATTGAGCACGGTGAGCCACTGGAATAGCTCGGGCATGCTGCTGATAGGATAGAAGAAGCCTGAGAGAATGATCGCGGGTAACAACAGTAGGAACATCCCCATGAACGCTTCCTGCTGCGTCTTCGAGACGCTGGACAGCAGGAGGCCGAGTCCCAGGCCGGCGACGATGAAGGCCAGCGCGGCGGGAAGCAGGACGAGGAACGAACCGCGCATCGGGATACCGAACCAGAGGATGGCTATCCCCGTTACTAGGAAGAGATCGAAGAACGCCACCAGCATCGACGGTAGCGTCTTGCCGAGGATGAACTCGGTGGGAGACAGCGGGCTGACCGAAAGCTGATCCAGCGTCCCCATCTCCCTTTCGCGAACCACCGACATCGCCGTGAGCAGCAGCGTGATCAGCAGGATCAGAGCCGCGATCACGCCAGGCACGTTATAGGTGCGGCTCTCCAGCTCGGGGTTGTACCAGGCTCGATTACGCAGATCGATGCCGCCGCTGGGCAGCGTCCCGACAGCGGCGGCCCGGGCGAGGCCATACTGTTGCACGATTAGACCGGCGTAGCCCAAGGCCACCGTCGCCGAGTTCGAGTCGGTACCATCGACGACGATCTGGACCTGCGCGCCCTGGCCGGAAGCGATGGCGGCGGCGAAGCCCACGGGAATCTCGATGCCGACGGCCGCGTCGCCGTAGTCGAGTGCCCTCACCAGGTCGGCGGGACGGTCGGAGCGACCGACGATCTTGAAATACCCGGTGGACTCGAAAACCTCGAGCAGCTCGCGGGACGTCGCCGTGCGATCGTGGTCGATCACGAACGTAGTCGTATCGCGGATGTCGGTGTTAACGGCGTAGCCGAACATCACCAGCATGATGATCGGGGCGACGATGAGCGCGCCACGCATCTTGGGATCGCGGAGCATTTGGCGCAGCTCTTTCTTGAGCATCTCGCGCACGCGGGTTGGGGATAGGCCCATCAACCCAGCTCCTTCTTGAAAGCGCGGATGGCAAGGGAGAGGCCGACCGTCGCGAATATGATCATGGCGACACCCTCGGCCCACAGCACACCGGGCCCCACCCCTTTGAGGAAGATCCCCTTCGTGACCGTCACGTAGTAGCGCGCGGGAATCGCGTACGTGACGGCCTGAAGGAAGACGGGCATCGTCGAGATCGAGAACATGAAGCCCGACAGCAAGATCGCCGGCAGGTACGTCGTCTGCAGAGCCAGTTGCGTCGCCAACACCTGCGACTTGACGGTTGCCGAGATGAACATGCCGAAGCTCAATGCGCCCAATAGGAACATCAGCGTCATGATCGAAAGCAGGGCGACGTTACCGCGAAACGGCACGCCGAAGATGACCAGGCCGGCCAGGACCGCGATGGCCACATCGAAGAGCCCGATGGCCACATAGGGGAGCAGTTTCCCGATCACCACCTCCAGGCGATGCACCGGGGTCGCGGCCAGCTGTTCCATCGTGCCACGCTCCCACTCTCGCGCGATGGTCAGCGCTGTGAGCATCGCCGCGATGATCGACATGATGACCGCAACCAGGCCGGGCACGATCATGTTGCGACTCTCGAGGGTCTCGTTGAACCAAACGCGCGATTCCGCTTGCGCTGGAACCACCACCTGGCGGCCCCTCAGCAACACCTCCAGGGAGAAGCGCGCCGCTATGGCGGTGGCATAGTTCTGCGCGATGGTCGCGGTGTTGGCATCGGAACCGTCAAGCACGATCTGAACTTGAGCCGGCCGGCCAGCGGCCAGGTCGCGAGCGAATTCCGGGGGGATGACCAGGACCAGCTTCACCTGCCCGCGTCTCAACAGGTCATCTATGTCCGCAGGCCGCGCCGGGTAGGCCAGGATGTTGAAATAGCCCGAGCTCTCGAACCGCTCGATCAAGTCCCGACTCGGCGCCGTATTGCTCTGGTCCAGCACGCCCAGCTCGATGTTCTTGACGTCGAAGCTGATGGCGTAGCCGAAAAACAGGATCAACAGAACCGGCAGCATGAAAGCCATCAACAAACTGCGCGGATCTCGCCGAAGCTGGATCGCCTCCTTGCGGCTCATCGCCAGTAGACGCTCGAGGCTCATGAGACGGCCGTCCCGCCGGAACGGTGAACGAACGACACGAAGACATCCTCGAGGGAGGGCTCGATCGACTGGATCGACTCGACAACGTGGCCCGCACCGGCGAGCAACTCGGGGATTTCGCGTTCGGCCCGAGCCTGGTTCTCGACCATGACGTGCACGGCGCGGCCGAACATGGTGACCTCGAGGACACCCGCTGCGCCACGAATCACCTCGACAGCACGCGGGGCGTCGGCGGTGGTGACTTCCAGGATCGGTTCCTGGATCGCGCCCTTCAGATCGTGCGGCTCGTCCAGAGCTATGATGCGGCCGCGGTTCATCAGAGCCAGGCGATGGCAGTACTCCGCTTCCTCCATATAGTGGGTGCTGACGAATACGGTCGTCCCTGCGCTGGCGAACTCGTAGATCAGATCCCAAAAGTTGCGGCGCGAGATGGGGTCGACACCCGACGTAGGTTCGTCCAGGAACAGGATCGGCGGTTCGTGGATCACGGCGCACCCCAACGCCAGGCGCTGCTTGAACCCCAGGGCCAGCTGGCCGGTCATGCGTCGCTCCTGATCGGCCAGTCCGGCTAAGTCGAGCACCCATTCCTTCCGCTCGGCCAGTCGCCTGCCGGTCACGCCATAGAGTCCGGCGAACAATTGGATGTTTTCGGCCACAGTCAGATCGGGGTAGAGCGAGAACAGCTGGGACATGTAGCCGATGTTTAGCTTCACCTGGTCGATCTCTGACCCGATATCGAACCCGGCGACGCTGCCGGACCCCGAGGTCGGGTGCAGCAGTCCCGTCAGCATTTTGATCGTCGTCGTCTTACCGGCGCCGTTCGGCCCCAGGAATCCGAAGATCTCGCCTTCATTGACGTCGAAGCTGACCCGATCGACGGCGACGAAATCCCCGAACCTGCGGGTCAGCTCGTGCACGCGAACGGCCTTAGCCATCGTCAGACTCCCGGCCTTGCACGAGGTCGATAAAGACGTCTTCCAGGGATGGCTCGATGGGCTCGATCGCCGAAACGGATACTTCGGCCGCGGCTAGCGCTTCGCGAGTCGCCGGCAAGTCGTGTTGGCCACCGCGCAGCATCACGTGAACGACTTCACCGAAGAGTGCGGCCTGTCCGACCTCGGGAAGTTCCCTTAGAACATCGCGAGCCCGACGAGGCGAGTCGGTATCCACGGCGAAGACCAGGCCACTTAGGCGCTGCTGCAAGGCCTCCGGTGTGTCTAGCATCGCCGAAGTTCCGTTGTGGATGAGCATCACGCGATCGCAGCGCTCGGCCTCGTCCAGGTAGGCGGTGGAGACGACTACGGTCACTCCGCGGGCGACCATCTCGTGCACGATCAGCCACAGGTCGCGCCGCGAGATGGGGTCGACGCCGAAAGTGGGTTCATCGAGTAACAGAATGTCGGGCTCGTGGATGAGCGCCGCGCAGAGACCCAACTTCTGCTTCATCCCACCGGAGAGCTGACCGGCCAGACGATCTTCGAAGGGTCCCAGTCCGGAGAAGGCGTACAGTCGCTCGAGCCGGGCCGGGCGCTTTTCGTGTGGCACACGGTATAGGTCGGCGTAGAACTCGATGTTCTCACGGACGGTCAGGTCAGTGTAGAGTCCGAAACGCTGCGACATGTAGGCGATATGGTGCTTCACGCCCTCGGGATCGTCGACGACGCTAACCCCCGCCACGCTGGCGTCGCCGGATGTGGGCCGCAGCACGCCGGCGAGCATGCGCAGCGTCGTCGTTTTGCCCGCACCGTCGGGCCCTACGATCCCGAACAGCTCGCCGGACCCGACCTGAAAGGTCAGGTCGTCGACGGCGATGATATCGCCGAACCTCCGACCCAGCCGGTCGACCGCGACGGCCATCTCCATAGGTCGATCAGCGCTCCTCGGACTCCAAGCGCACATCGGCGGCCAGACCCGGCTTCAGGTCGAAGTTGGGGTCGCCAGTGATCTGGACCTTGAGTCGGTAGACCAGCTTCACCCGCTCCTCCGTCGTCTGAATGTTGCGCGGCGTGAATTCGGCTTCGCTGGCGATGAAGATGACGCGGCCTTCGTAGGTGCGATCGGGGTAGGCATCGCCTGCGATCTGGGCCGAACCCCCGATTGCGATGCGGCCGACTTCGTCGGCGCGAACGTAGATCCGTACCCAGCGATCGTCGGGATTCCGCAGCGTGATTACCGGAGCCCCAGCGCCGACCGTTTCGCCCGGCTCGCGATGTCGAACGGTGACGAGGCCGTCGAAGGGAGCCGAGATCACGGCGAAGTCTAGAGCGGCATCGAGTTGAGCCACGGCGGCCTCGGCTTGGGCCAGCACCGCTCGTTGCGCAACGATACGCTCTTGCCGAGGGCCGGTCTGCAGGATCCCCAAGGCCTCCATCGCTCTGTCGTACTCCGCTTTCGCCAGCTCGTGCGCCGTCGTGGCATCGTCCAGACGCTGCTGGCTTATCGCGCCGCCCTCGTGTAGGCGGCGAGCACGCTCCATGTCGCGGCGCGTGTCGTTGACGCGCTGTTCCGCCGCCCTGAGAGCGGCCTGGCCTTGTGCCACCTCCTCGCTGCGGAACCCGCTCTCGAGTTCATGGAGGACGGCACGTGCGGCTGCGGCCTGGGCTTCCACGGCTCGCCGGCGCGCCAGCAGCTCGGTGCGATCGAGCCCGGCCAACTCCTGGCCCTGTGCGACACGATCGCCCTCGTGCACGGCGATGCGCTCGATGCGCCCGGGAGTCTGAAACCCAAGGTCCGCTTCGGTCGCCTCCACTGTGCCCGACGCGAA
Source organism: Gemmatimonadota bacterium (assembly GCA_039589995.1). GTDB lineage: Bacteria > Gemmatimonadota > Gemmatimonadetes > Palauibacterales > KS3-K002 > JBDHGH01. The sequence goes on from JBDHGH010000019.1 coordinate 14,056, forward strand.
TATCACATCGTCGTCGTCTCCACGGCGGACTGCGTAGGTGATGGCCGCAACGATCACGGCAAGCACAACCACTGCTATGACGATCCGTCCTCTCTTGCTCATCGTGCGCTCTCCACGTTTCTATCGAGCCACTCGGGGGTCAGCTCGCCGACGACCCTGGCAAGCTGAACCCAAGCCGCGATCTCGGCGTGCTGGGCTTCTACGAGAATGGAACGAGCACGGGCGAGGTCGGCCTCGGCTCGCAGGTAGTCCGTTTGCGTTCCGGCTCCGGCGTCCAGTGACAGCCGCTCGATTCGCGCCACCTCGGTCTGCAACTGGACCGCGCGACTCAACGATTCCACAAATGCCCGTGTCTCGAGGGCGAGGTTCAGGGCCTGGTCCACGTCGTTCTCAACTTGTAGCTCGAGCATGCGCATCTCCTCGCGCGTCGCGTCGAGCTCGGACCGCGCGCGGCCCACCGTATTCGATCGATCGCCGCCGGTGAAGAGGGGATAGGACAGCATGATCCCCACGTTCCACAGGTCGGAGTAGTTGCCGGCATTGCTGGTGAAACCCTGGTAGCTGCCCACTACATCGAACGATGGGATCCAGGACGCTTTCGTGAGTCGGTGTTGGGCTTCGGCCGTCGCCACGCTCTGGCGAGCGCGCTCCAGCTGCGGGTTGTTGGACGCCGCGAGCTCAACCAACTGGGCCCGCTCGGCAAGTCTGACGGCCTGCGAGAGGCCCACTGGAGTCAGGCGCGCGACGCGAGCGCCTTCCACCGGAAGATCGATGAGGCGCGCCAGCTTGCGCTCGGCAAGATCGAGCTCTGTAGCCGTCGCGACCCGCTGAGCTTCCGCCTCCGCCAGATTCGCATCTACGCGAAGCAGCTCCACTTCGGCAGCCTGGCCTTCCGTTAGGAACATCTCGACACGCCCGCGTTCAGCGATCAGCGATCCGATTCGTTCGTCCTGGGCGCCCAGAACTCCCCGAGCGGAGAGGACCTGCAGATACGAAACGGCAACTTGTACGGTGAGTCCCATTTCGGTGGCGGCGAGACCGGCGACGGCACCGGCATGCGCGGCCCGGGCACCACGTATTCGGGCACCGCGTGCGCCGCCGTCGTACAGGGTCCAGTTGAGCGACACGTTGCCTTGGAGGAGCGTCTGCTCGAATTCGATTCGCTGAACCTCCTCCTGGGTGAAGCCGTGGAGCGGAGAGACCAACATGGGTTTGTCGTAGTGGCCCAGCGATGCCTGTGTACCGAGGCGCGGCCACCAACGCGATTTCGCCTGGCCTACTGCCGAGGACGCGGCGCCTTCGCCCGCCCGTGCTATGCCGACGCTGGGATGGGTCGCCTGGGCAAGTTCCACGGCTCGACTCAGGGTCAGCGGTTGTCCGTCGGTGGATTCTTGAGCCTGCGCAGACGGCAGTGTGACGAGTACTGCTGTGACCGCGAACGCGACGAGTCGCAGTTTCGATGTGCAAAGAGTGGAGCGTCTCATTCTGCTGTCTCCAGGTGTTCTTCCAAGCCCGCGCGCACGAAGTCGACAACGCTGTCCACCACACGCACGCGAGTATGCGGATCCTCTTGATCGATCTTGGCGCCTTCCTGTATCGCTCGCCGGGCCAGCGTCAACCAGATGGGCTGGGCCCCAATGCTCAGCGCCATGAGCCGGGGATCACCGGCGCGGATCGACCCATCGCTTTGCCCTTCGGCGATCAGCGAAGCCAGAAGTTTGATGTTGGCTTGCATGGTCTGAAGAGCGACGGGCGGAATCGGGCGAGCACTGGTCAGAAGCTGCATCATCAAGGACGGGAGGTCCGGGTTCTCGTGCAAGAAATCGAAGAAGGCCCGGACCACACCCTCCAGGCGCTGAAGGGGAGAGCCGTCCTCGGCGGCCGCAGCAGCCAACCGCAGGTGAGACGGCCCAACGCCCTCGGAGATCACCACTTCGTAGAGCGCCTGTTTCGAACCGAAGTGGTAAGTGATGGCGCCGAGGTTTGTGCCCGCGCGGGCGGTGATGGCGCGGACCGAGGTCCCGTCGAATCCGTGTTTGGAGAAAAGCTGGCGGGCAGTGCTGACGAGAGCGGCGACCGTTTCAGAGCCGGCGGAATCGGGGACGGGGCTGGATTGATTCATACGTATGACCTCCTTCATACGTTCGTATTATACTACCGACTCCGCTGCTGCACAATAGAGCGCCTACAGACAGCGGATTCTCACCGCCGTCCTATGTTGACTGAGGATTCACGGCAGCCACTTCTGGAATACGCGCAGGCGCAGGAATACCTCACTGAAGTTACCCTCTGCCAGTAACAGACCCGCCTTCTGCCACGTCAACTCGACTCTGCCGCGCCAGACCGGCGGATGGCTCCGCTCGACGCCCGCTGTGACGCGGATCTGTTCCTGCGACTGGCCCTCCGTGCCCGCCAAGCGCATAAAGAACTCGATGCTGCCTAGCACTTGCCAATAGCGGTCCGGTTGGAAATAGGCAGCCCAGCGTTTCGACAGCCTGAGCCGATAGCGGAGTCTCAGAGAGCTAACAGATTCCCAGGTTCGCGTCTCGAACTCGAACCGTTCTTCCAGCCTGACAACCTGCTGCGCGACGAGGGGCTTCCGGGGCCAGGTTAGCGTGATCCCCTGCCACGGCCTGATCTCCCAGCGGTCGGCCATATTCTCGTTCCAGGTGTAAAAGCTGCCGATGCCGCCCGCGCCGATCACGGCTTTGCTGACGTCGTAGCGAACGTTCGGCCGCACCACAAACCGCCACCAACCGCCGGACTCGATTTCAGTCCTGACACCGACATCGCCGTAGAGATCTAGCCTGGGTGTGAAGGGATGGGAGGGATTGTAGTCGACCCAAAGCTGCGGCACGATGTCGCCTGCCTCGTCTTGAGCAATGGCGCCGCGCGGCGGCAAGAACACCGCGAGAGGAACGCAAGCACACAACACGCTCCCACGCGCTAAGCGCCTGAGTTGCGAATTCAAATCTCGCTCCGCAGAGAGGGACCGCATACTGGAGCCATATAACAAGTGATCAGCGAGCCCCGCAAGGAACCCACTGATCACTGATTACTGATTACAGTGTACCGAGACCCAGATCTCGGCCCGTCTAAAGCTCCATGTGACGCTCGAGATCCAGCGGCGATATATAGAGTCTGAACTTCTCGTAGTCGGCCAGCTTCGTCTCGAGCAGCTTGTTGACGATGTCCTCGCCCAAGCAGCCATTCAGGAGCTCGCTGCCCTCCGCCACCTGGATGGCCTCGTAAAGATCGTGCGGCAGCGATTTCACCCCCAGGCGTTCCCGCTCCACCGCGGTCAGCTCGTACAGATCGAGGGTCATGGGCTCGGGACATTCGAGGCTGCGATCGAGACCGTCGAGGCCCGCGGCCAGCATGGCGGCGAAGGCCAGATACGGATTGCAGGCCGCGTCCGGGAAACGCAGCTCGATTCGCGTCGCCAGTTCTTTGCCGGGCTTGTACAGCGGCACCCGTACCAACGCCGAGCGATTGCGCTCCGCCCAGGCGATGTAGACCGGCGCCTCGAACCCAGCGACGAGTCTCTTATAGGAGTTGTACCACTGGTTGGTGATGAATGCCAAATCGCGGGCGTGCTCGAGAACGCCCGCGAGGAACTGCTTGGCCGTCTTCGACAAGTGGTAGTCCTCGGTCTTCGAGTAGAAGGAGTTGGTCTTCTTGTCGCTGAACAGCGACAGGTGCGTATGCATGCCGCTGCCGTTCTCGCCGAATAGGGGCTTGGGCATGAACGTGGCGTGCACGCCGTTCCGCCGGGCGATCTCCTTCACGATCCACTTGTAAGTCTGAAGGTTATCGGCCATGAACAACGCTTCCTGGTATTTCAGGTCGATCTCGTGCTGGCTGGGCCCGACTTCGTGGTGCATGTACTCCACCGGGATGCCCATGGATTCCAGGGCAAAAACCGTGAGCTCGCGCAGATCGTCGCCCATGTCGGTGGGAACGATGTCGAAGTAGCCGGCCTTATCGATGATCTGGGGCTGTACGTCGTCCTTGAAGTAATAGAACTCGGCCTCGGGTCCGATGTTCATGACCTTGAACCCGTGCTCGTTGAGGCGCACCAGGTTGCGTTTCAACACCTCACGGGGATCGCTGGCGTAGGGCGTCCCGTCGGGGTTACGGATCTCGGCGAACATCCGGATCGCCCGCGAGCCGCCGGCCTTGAAAGGGACGACCTGGGCGGTCTCCGCGATGGGGAACGCCACCATGTCGCTTTCCTGGATCCTCTTGTAACCCTCGATCGAGGAACCGTCGAATCCCATTCCCTCTTCAAACGCGCCTGCTATCTCCGGCAGGGTCACCGCGAACGACTTCAGGTACCCGAGAATGTCCGTGAACCAGAGCCGGATCGAGGTGACACCGTGCTCGGAGCAGTATTTCAATACGTCCGCGGGGCTACTGAGGTCGAGGCCGTCCCGGCAGCCCATTTCGGTCACGTAGGACTCCATGTCCTCCCGAAACCGCTCGATTCGCCCGAGGAAATGATCCGTCTGCATTTGGCTAGGCCCTCCCGGTGTGAGTGTGCTGTGGACGGGCGGAATTTACACGCCCGGAGAATTCTTGCTAGGGCTACCTGTAATCAGTGATCAGTAACCCGTGGCTCCTCCGGCAGGGCTGGGCAATCTCTGGGCCAAACTCCCATCTCGCAGGATCGATTGCTCCATTATTCGTTTACTTGCCCACTCCCATACACGCCCCACGTCGACTGCTACGAACCCGGTATGGCGCCGGTACCCCACCCTGCTAGATTGCGGCGGCCCCACTAACAATACAGGAACAACATGCGAAGCCCGTTCAGAATCCCTGCCCTGGCTCTAGGACTTTTAGCGGTCGCTGGTTGCAGCCAGCTTTTCCAGCGTGAGACTGACCAAGATGTCCGCCTGGTCGTTCTCATCTCGGTAGATCAGTTCCCCCATTACCTGTACGAGCGGTACGCCTCGGTCTATACCGGTGGGTTGAAGCGATTGCGGGATCAAGGCCGAATCTACACCGACGCGGTGTTCGAATACGCCGAGACCTGGACCTCGGCGGGCCACCCCACGATGTCCACGGGGATGAATCCGTGGAAGCACGGGATCGCGGGAAACAGCTGGTACGAGCACGTCGACGGCGAGTGGGAGAGCGTCTCCAGCGTGGCCGATGACAGGGTCGAGATCCTGGGAGTGCCTGGAAAGACGGGGAGGTCCCCCAAGAACCTGATAGTCAGCGGGCTGGCCGACTGGGTGTTGGCCGCCGACTCGCAGGCTTTGGCCGTGACGGTATCGGGGAAGTACACGGCCTCGGTTTTGCTGGGCGGTCAGAGCAACGCATCGCACATCTACTGGTACGAAGACGACGTTGGGCGCTTCGTCACATCCAGCTACTACCGTGACGTGTACCCGGACTGGGTGACCCGATTCAACGACGAGGCCCTCCAGAGTTTCCACGCCGCCGACTCGGTGTGGGAGTGCACGGTGCCGCAGGAGCTGCGGGGCCTAGCCCGCCGTGACGATGCCGACTACGAGAACTACGGCGCCAATTTCACGTTCCCGCATCGTTTCGCGGACGAAGTCGAAGATATCGATGATCCAGCCGCCTACTACGATTGGTGGGACCACACGCCGGCACTGGACGGCGCCATACTGGCGCTGGCGCGCGAAGCCGTCACCAACTTGTTGCTGGGCCAGCAGGACAAGGTGGATTATCTGGGAGTGGGCCTGTCCCAGCTCGATCGTGTCGGCCACAATTTCGGTCCGATCAGTCTGGAGCAACTCGATGCGGTCATGCACCTGGATCGCGAGCTCGCCAAGTTTTTCGAATTTCTGGACGAAGTAGTGGGGTCGGATAACTACGTCGTCGCGCTCACGTCAGACCACGGCGTCGTGGAGATCCCCGAGTATCGCTTGGAGTTGGGTGAACCGGGCCGACTAGTCATGTCGCGGGAGGTGCGTGAGGCGCTGGCGGACGTCCAGGAGGCTGCGACAAGGCCGAGAGATGGACGCCGAGAGGCGGTCATCCAGGCGGTGAAGGACCTCGATTACGTCGCGGACGTGATCACGCTCGAGCAATTGGCCGGTCCGGAATCGTCGGACTCGTTCGTTGCGCTGTTTCAGCGGTCCTACTATCCCGGTCGCGTGCGGGGTCCAATTGCCAGGCACGGGCTGTTCGTCAGGCTGACCGAAGGATCGCACGGCGGGCCCGAGGTCACGACCCACGGAACGCCCTATCTATATGATAGACACGTTCCGCTGAGCTTCATGGGGCCCGGTGTGCGGACCGGCGTCTCGAACGATCCGGTCGGTATCGTCGATGTCGCGCCGACGCTGGCCCGGTTGGGAGGGCTCCCCTTCCCCGACGGCCTGGAGGGTCGTCCCCTGTTGGAAAGCGAAGACTAGTTCGCCGGTTCGAGGCATTAGGGTGCATCCGGACCAATCGAAAAGGTGAGATCATGAAGGCAGCTCAGCCGCACACCCAATCGCGATCGTTGATTGCCCTAACACTCGCCGCTCTGGCTTTGGGTTGCGCTTCGACGGAGCCGACGCCGGACATCGCCATCGTCGGCGGTCGCGTGATGGATCCAGCGAGCGGCACCGACGCCGTGCGAACCGTCTTGATCCGCGATGACCGCATCGTGGGGATCACCGACCAGCCCGTGGGGGTGGCGGGTCGCGTGATCGATGCCACCGGTCTGGTCGTAGCGCCGGGATTCGTCGACATCCTCGCCCATATCCCCAACGATGCCGAACCGCAGCGATTCAAAATCACGGACGGCGTGACCACGGTGGTCAGCATGCACGGCGGCCCGGTGGACATCGAGGGGTGGTACTCGGCGTTCGAGGCTGAGGGCTCGCTGGTCAACTACGGCACTACGGTGGGACACGCCGAGCTTCGTCGGGCGGCGGGCGCCACCGACCGCTACGCACCGGCCACTCCGGAACAGATCGAGGCGATGCGCCCGATCGCGGCGGAGGCCATTGCGGCCGGAGCGGTGGGCATAGGCTTCGGCATCAACTACGTCCCTGGCGCGTCGTACGAAGAGATTGTCGCGATGTTCGATGTCGCCGCAAGGCACGACGTGCCCGCCCACGTGCATTCGCGCTACAAGGGCTCGGTGTTCCCCGAAACCATCGTGCAATCGGTCCAGGAACTTATCGCCGCCGCGGCGATCACCGGCGCCAGCACCCAGGTCGTGCACCTGGCGTCTTCAGGAATCGGCTCGATGGCAGCGTGCCTGAACATGATCGAAGGCGCCCGCGCCCACGGTGTGGACATCATGGCGGACATCTATCCGTACCAGGCGAACAGCACGCGCCTCGAGTCCGCGCTATACGACGAAGGCTGGCAGGAGCGCTTCGGCGGGATCACCTACGACTCGATCATGCTGGTGGAGACGGGCGAGCGATTGAACGAGCAGACGTTCGGCTACTGGCGCGAGCAGGGTGCAACGATCATCACGTTCTTCATCCCGAAAGACGAGATCGTGATGGCGCTGAACAACCCGAACGTGATGGTGGCCAGCGACGGCGTGATCGTGAATGGAAAGGGTCACCCGCGCGGCGCCGGCTCGTTCTCTCGAGTCCTGGGCCGCTTTGCCCGAGACGAAGGCATCATCACGCTGATGGAAGCGCTGAAGAAAATCACGATCATGCCGGCGCAGAGAATCGAAGGAGCCGCCGAATCCATGAAGGAGCGCGGCAGGCTGAGTGTCGGAGCCTTCGCCGACATCACGATCTTCGACCCGACCACGATCATCGACCGCGCTACGTTCCGTGAGCCAGCGCAGTACTCAGCCGGTATCCACTACGTGCTGGTCAACGGGACACTGGTCGTCGATAACGGGGAATTGGTTTCCGGTGTTGCTCCGGGGAAAGCAGTACGACGCTAGAGAAGAGGCTTTGTTGCTCAAGCAAGTTATGTGGAGTCGCGGGCGCGGGGCGAGGACGCGGGCGCGGACGCGACGTTGACGTTGACGCCAACGGGAGTGGTTAGTGCCCGACCGTCACCGCGCTGTTGCTAGTCACTCCTCCGTACTTTCCAGCTTCGCGATCTCACTCCTCAACGAACGCCGCAAATCCTCGCGTCGCTGCCGGTGAGTCTGCGTCGGCGGATAGAGACTACCCTGGCGAACCCCGTTCCCGTTGAACGCTCCGGCCAGCTGATAGAGTCGCGAGCGTATGCGGTCGATACGTTCGGATAGCGCGTCCGCCGAGTCCGCCTGCTCGACGAGCGCCGGCGGCGCCTCTCCTCCCGCCTCGGCCGCCTCTCGCCTTGCTTTCGCTCGTTTTGCCAGGGCCTGAGCACGTTGGTCCGCATCCCATGCCGCTCGCTGTAGCTCGAGCAATTCCACCAGGAAGGCTTCGCGGGTTCGCCACTGCTCGTCGGTCAACTCGATGAGCGGGTCCCCTTTAACGAGAACCGACTGCGTCGAGGTGGTGCCGTCCGCCACGAAGGTGACGGTGTACGTTCCGGGAGCCACGAACGGACCGCGAGGTGTGATGGGATGCGGAAGAACGGGCAACGCCTCGACCTGGCCGGTATCGGGCTCGAAGGGCGGCGGTTCGTGTCGCAGATCCCACGTGACCCTGTGGATAACGCCGGCCGTACGAGGTACGTCGAAGCGGCGGACCTCCCTGCCCTGCTCATCGCTGACGCTGACGGTCGCCTGGTCCGGTGAGCTGCTCATGTAGTAGCTCAGGATCGCGCCTTGCTCGGGGTTCTCACCCGCGTAGGCGTTCTGGCCCCGATAGGACGTGTCCTTCCAGTATTGGAATATCGTAGCCGACCGGATCGGGAAGAGATGTGCCTTCGATGATTCGACGTCTGCCGACCAATGGACCAGCGGGCTCAGGTCGTCCAGGATCCAGATGCTGCGACCGTGAGTCCCGACGACGAGATCGTCGTCGCGCGGGTGAATGACCAGGTCATCGTAAAGTGTCGTCGGCAGGTTCGATGTGAAGCGCGCCCAGCGCCCCCCGCCGTCCGTGGAGACGAACAGCGCCTGCTCGGTCCCCAAGAACAGTAAGTTCGGGTTCCTGGGATGCTCGCGGATCGCGTTCACCGAGCCCTCGGGTGGAAGCCCCCGGATGATACGGGTCCAGCTGCGCCCGTAATCGGCGGTCATGAACGCGTAGGGCGCGAAGTCGCCGTCGCGGTGCCCATCGAAAGTGGCGTAGGCGACGCCCGGGCCGGCGATCGATGCGATGACCCGGCTAACATAGGTCCCGTCCGGTACATTCAGGACTTTGCGCGAGACTTCTTCCCAGGTCGCGCCGCCATCCCGCGACACCTGGACGTTGCCATCGTCTGTACCGACCCAGAGGACGCTGGGGTCGAGGGGCGACTCAGCGATGGTCGTGATCTCGCCGTAGGACGACGTGCCATCGTTTTTCGACAGCTTCACGTCGGCGCCCAGAACACCCATCAACCGCAAGGAATCCCGGTTGACGGCGCGAGTAAGATCTTGCGTACGTTCCCAACTGACGCCGCGGTCGCGGGAGATGAAGAGGCGATTGCCGCCGAAGTAGACGACGTTGGGATAGTGCTGCGATACGAGGCTAGGGGTCACCCAATCGAAGCGATACGGCGGTTCCCCCTCCTTCGGGTATGGCTCCACATCGAGGTGGTCGCCTGTCTCGGGGTCGAGGCGAACCAGACCACCGTTCTGAGTATTCCCGTAGACGTAGCGATGGTCGCTGGGGTCGGGCTGGTGATACATGCCGTCGCCAAATCCGATCTGTCGCCAATCGTCGTTGATGATTCCTATGAAGTGTCGAGTACGACTCGGGCCCATCCACGAGTGGTTGTCCTGCATGCCACCATAGATGGTGTACGGCTCGCGCATGTCGACGCCCACGGCATAGAACTGACCGATGGGCAAGTTGTTGATGCGTATGAACGTCTCGCCGCGATCCCAGGTCTCGTGCAGGCCTGCATCGCCGGCGAGATAGAAGTGCTTCGGGTCGTTCGGGTCGATCCAGAGCGCGTGGAAGTCGCTGTGCACGCCCACATCGTACGTGGGCCGCGTCGGCATGGTGCGGAAAGTGTGACCGCCGTCCTCGCTCATGTAGAAGGAAGTGGCCAGCGAGTAGACCCGGTCTTCGTCGGTAGGGTCTATGTATACGTGACTGTAGTACATGGGGCGCTGGTTCAAGACGTTGACTTTCTCCCAACTCGCGCCGCCGTCCTCACTCCGGTACGTCCCGCCTTCTGTTTCGTGTTCGATGAGGGCGTTGAGGACCTGCCCGTTCGATGCCGCGATGGCCAGGCCAATCCGCCCCAGATCGCCGCTCGGGATTCCGTTCTCCAGCTTGCGCCAGCTAGCCCCACCATCGGTGGTCTTGTAGATCCCGCTTCCCGGGCCACCGCCGTTGAAGCCCCAAGTCCGGCGCAGTCGTTGATAAGCAGCGGCGTACAGAGTGTTAGGGTCGGAGGGGTCCATGACCAGGTCGACCACCCCGGTGTTGTCATTGACGAACAGGACCTGGTCCCAGGTAACGCCACCGTCGGCGGTCTTGAAGACCCCACGTTCCTGGCTGGGCGTCCAGAGGTTTCCCAGCGCCGCTATGTAGGCGACGTCGGGATCGTCGGGATGAACGCGGACGCGGCCGATGTGGCGGGTCTCGACCAGGCCGAGGTGCGTCCAGGTCTCGCCGCCGTCTTCGGAACGGTAGACGCCGTTCCCCCAAGATGTGCTCTGGCGGTTGTTCTGTTCGCCGGTGCCGGCCCAGACGATGTTCGGGTCAGAGGGCGCGATGGCCAGGTCGCCGAAGGTGCTGATTGCCTGGTGGTCGAAGATCGGTTTCCAGGTCGTGCCTTTGTTGGTCGATTTCCAGATACCGCCGGAGGCCGTAGCCAGGTAGATCACCGAGGGGTTGTTGGGCAGCGATTCCACGTCGTGGATACGGCCGCCGGTCACCGCCGGGCCGATGGAGCGGAAGTTCAGTTCGCTGATCACGTCTGAGGTGATTTCGGTGGACTGGGCTCGAGTGTTCATGGGTGCTAGGAGGCCCAGGAGGAGTAGCGCGAGGAGTGTACGTGAGCATGTAGGCATATTGCTGGGTTCTTCTCAGAGTATTAAGTCGCGGGCGCGGGGCGAGGACGCGGGCGCGGACGCGACGTCGACGTCGACGTCATCGACGACGGGGGTTGGGTGCCATTGGGCTGCATCGCGGGCTGAGCGAAACCGTCAGCGTTACAGGTATCGAGTGTTAGTTCGTGAATAAGTCGAAGATATTGCCTAGGGTGCTGCTGTCCGCTTTGTAGAGTTCGGTGTATTTGCAGCGATCGCAGGTCACTGCCGAAAACTTCTTGTGCTGGACATCGAAGATCTTGCTCCAAAACCCGCCGGCTGTGCTTACTGTCGTGATCTCGCAACGGTTGCCGCTGCATTTCGGGCACTTGAAATTGAATTGGGTGGAGCCGTGACTGCTCATTGTGCGATTCCTTTGCTAGCCGCGCAGGCCCTCGGCGAGCTTCGCGATGTGTTCCGGGGTGGTCCCACAGCAACCCCCGATGACTCGCGTACCCATCTCTTTCCAGCGCTGCGATTCCTGCAGCAGCGTCGTGGGCGGGTACTCGGCGGTGAAATGCCACTCGGGCGGGTCGAAGCGACCGATATGAGGATAGACGCCGCTGGGACCCTTGCGCACGGCTAGAAGCTCGCGCAGGCCGGCGGTGGCGTCGTCCGGTGGGATGCAGTTCACCAAGATCACGTCGGGCTCGAGGGGCGCCAGGGCGTTCTCGACGTCGGCCATCGTCTCGCCGGTGAACAACTCGCCCTGTTCGTTGCAAACGAATCCGACCCAACAGGGTAATCCCGCCTGGACCGTGGCTTCCAGTCCCACCGTGGCTTCGGTGACGCTGTTTACCGTCTCCAAGAGGATGAGATCGGCGCCGGCCTGGGCCATGGTTTCCATGATCTCGCGATACTCGTCGCGCATCTGGTCGGTGGTCGGGGCCAGGTCGGGTCGGAAGCACCATTCCAGGGTCGTCACAGCACCGGCGATGGCGACCGGGTGGTCCGCGCCCACGTTGTCCCGCGCCTGTTTGCACAGGTCGACGGACGCCGTGAGCATCTCCGCCGCACGCTGCTCCAGGCCCGGCACACCTATGTAGTTCATGTGCGCTTCGTCGCGGAAATGACCGAAGAAGCTGCGCTTCGCCAACTGGAACGAGTTGGTCGTGATGACGTCAGCTCCTGCGCGAATGTAATCCTCGTGCAAACCGCGGATCGCATCGGGCCGGTCGAGGACCTGATGATCCGACCACGTCAGGTCGCGACGCAGGATCTCGGTGCCGATCCCACCATCGAGAATGATCGTTTCGCCAGCGAACATGCGGGCGCGAATATCGTCGTAGGGACTCACAGGACCTCCCTGAGCGCTCGAACGTAATCGGGATCGGTTCCGCAGCACCCGCCGATGATGCGGGCGCCGGCACCGCGCCAACCCTGTGCCTTTTCCGCGTACGTCTCGGGCGGCCAATCGTCGCTCTCGGTGAAGCGCGGATGAAACTCGAATTTCCAGGACGGAGGATCGAACTTCCCGACCTGGGCGTAGGCTCCGACGGGCAGGCTGGTAGACATGCGAAGCTGCTCCACGCCCTGCGCCGTGTCTTCGGGCGGCACACAATTCACGAGCACCGCTTCCACGCCCAGGGCGTCGACCGCCTTGGCCCCTTCGGCGAGTGGTTCGCCGCTGAGGATCGCGCCTTCGGGCCCCATGATGAAGCTCACCCAAACCGGAAGCCCTGTGCTGACCGCGGCCTCGGCCGCCATCCGAGCTTCGCCGACATTGTTCATCGATTCCAGCAACAGGAGATCGACGCCGGCCTCTGAGAACCAGTCGGCGATCTCGCCGTGCTGCCTGAGGGCGGTCTTGTCGTCGGGTGCCAGGTCCGGCCGGAAACAGTGTTCCAAAGGCGCCATGACTCCGGCGATCGCCACGTCGGTGCTCGTTTCGTCCCGGGCCGCCTTAGCCATCTCTACGGCCTTGAGCGTCAGGTCGTGGGCACGTGTCTCGAGGCCCGGCGCGCCAATGTGACGCCGGTGATCGGGGTCGCGGAACACGTTCAGGTAGATGCGGTCGTTCAGCTGGAAGGTGTTGGTTCGAATCACGTCCGCGCCCGCGGCGATGTACTCCGCGTGCAGCGCCTGAACCTCGTCGGGGTCCGTGCGCAGCCCATGTCCGCGCCAGCGTACGCCGCGGCGGACCAGCTCGCTACCCATCGCACCGTCCAGCACTACCGCGGTGTTGTCGTCCAGCTGTTGTCGGATTCGATCGTAGGCGGTCACGTTCATCCACTCGTTGGCTTTTGTGTGGAAATAGGGACAAATTGTGAATCGAAGTATGGGATTCGGCCGACGCCCGAGCAAGAGCTTTGGGACCACGGAGCGGAGATTCGATTTGGCTCGGATTGCAGCCAGATACTGCATAGCAGCAATAGCCATCGCCTCGATCATAGCGGGCTGCGGGCCTAAGGAGGCCGCCCGGCCCGAGGGCGGCCTGACGCTGACTGACGCCCAGGAGGCTGAATACCACAGCGAGTGGGTCCAAGCCGGTCGTGTCGCCCTGAGCAACGGCGAGTATTCCGATCGCGAAGCGAGGTTGACGATCCGGCTGGCCGACCTCTACGCGTTCGGCGACCTGGATGGCAACGGATCGAAGGACGCAGCGGTCGTACTGGTAACGGACCCCGGCGGCAGTGGCACCTTCTTCGATCTGGCCGTGCTGAGCGAACGGGAGGGGGCGCCGGAGAACGTGGCCTCGCAGGCGTTGGGAGACCGGGTCGACCTACGCTCGCTGACCATCGAGGGCGGGCGGATCATCGTCGATATGGTGACGCACGGACCCAACGACCCGATGTGCTGTCCGAGCCTGCACGAGATCGTCACATTCGAACTCGAGGGAGAGTCCCTGACCGAAACGGCCCGGAAGACCGTGGCGGGCAAGCGGGCCGAGGGTAGCGACCTTGTGGTCAGCGGTGAATTTAAGGCTCTGGGCAACGAACCGTTCTGGAACGTAGAGATCGGAGCGACGATCGCGTTCGAGCGGATGGGTGAAGGGAAGGTCGTCTTCCCCTACGCCCCGCCCGAACGCACGGCCGGCGGATATTCCTATTCGTCCACGGTCGTTGAACCGGCGGCACACAGCATCGAGATCTTCATAGAGAGAGAGGCTTGTATGGACTCGATGTCCGGCGCGCGATTCGACTGAAGCGCTACCGTATCTTTCGACGGGCGTGAGTACTCGGGCTGTGCCAAGGCAGGTTCGCGGATATAAGAAATGATTACACTCAAGAGACGCTACGTCGTCATCACCACGATAGCCGTCCTATTGCTCGCCGCCGCATCGTGGGCCATGAGCCGGCTGTACATATCGCTCCACGCCAATCTGTTGGCCATGCTGGGCCTGACCCTGGCCGGGATGGTCTTGATGGGGGTCATGTGGGCATTGTTCGCCATTGCGAGGCGACAGACGGCGGAGAGCGAGGCGCGGCACCGGGCTATGCTCGAGGCGATACCCGACCTGATGTTCCGGTTGAGTAGCACGGGTGAGTACCTGGACGTGCACGCTCCCGAGCCGGCACGGAAGCTCCTGGCGCCCGGGACACGAATCGGCGCTACCGTGCGGGAGACGCTCCCCTCGCTGAAATCCGAGCACTGGCAGATGGTCATCCAGAAGGCCCTGGGCTCGGGCACGGCGCAAACGCTGGAGTACGAGCTTTCGCTTCCGTCGGGCGAGCATCACTTCGAGGCCCGAGTCGTCCCGTTCGGTTCGGACCAGGTCGTCTCCGTGGTACGGGACATCACCGAGCGTTTCACGGCCGAGCGAGCAATCCGCGAGAGCGAGCGGACTTTCCGGGCAATGTTCGACCAGGCGATCGAGTTGATCGGCGCCGCGAAGCCGGACGGTACTCTGTTCGAGATCAACCGGGCCGCCGTGGAGATGTTGAACGTCGACGCCCTTGACCTCATCGGGAAGAAGATCTGGGACATCCCCTGGCTACCCCACGCGCCGAAGAGCCAGGCCATGCTACTGGAGCAATTCCAAGCGGCAGCGGCGCAAGCAGTATCGGGAGACCACGTTCAACAGACGCACGTCATCGAGGCAGCCGACGGCGAAACGCGCGTGCTCGATTTCGCGGCCGGACCGGTTCGCGATGAGGCCGGGAACATCGACTTTCTGGTAGCTCGAAGTCACGACATCACCGATCGCGTCCGCGCGGAGACCGACCTGCGGGCCAGTCGCCAGCAGTTGAGGCGGCTTTCGCGCCGGCTGATCGAGTTGCAGGAGCGCGAGCGCAGTCACATCGCTCGAGAGCTTCACGACCACGTGGGTCAGGCGCTGACCGCGGCCAAACTCAACCTGGCCATGATCGAGCAAGGTTCGGACGAGACGGCGATCAAGAAACGGGCGCAGGATAGCATCTCGATCGTCGACGACCTGCTGGACGAAGTACGGACGCTGGCCTTCGAGTTGAGGCCTCCCATGTTGGACGATCTCGGTCTGGTCGCGGCATTGCGCTGGTATACAGGGCGACAGGCCGAACGCGCGGGTATCGAGGCCGACTTTCGGGCATCGGCGTCGGGTTGGCTTCTGGACGAGGAGGCCGCTTCTGCGTGCTTCCGCGTCGCCCAGGAGGCCATCGCCAACGCATTGAAGCACGCAGAGGCCAGCAACCTGGCCGTCGGCCTCAAGGCAGAGAACGACGAGTGTATTCTCACCGTTACCGATGACGGGTCCGGGTTTGACGCGGACCGGGCGACCGGCGCTGAGCCGGACCCGGCCAGCATGGGGATCGTCGGGATGCACGAGCGCGTTTCACTGGTAGGCGGCAGCCTGACGATCGAATCGGAACCCGGCGTTGGCACGACCGTTCGTGCAAGCTTCCCGCTGCACGGGACAGACCCGAGGGGAGACACCGAAGAACGCGATGAGTCCCATACGAGTACTGCTCGCGGATGACCACACGCTAGTTCGTGCGGGCATCCGCGCGCTATTGGAACAACTCGACGAGGTCGAGGTCGTCGCAGAAGCGGCGGACGGCCGCGAAGCACTGGAATCGGTGAAGCAGCACCGACCCGACGTGGCGCTTCTCGATATTGCCATGCCGGAGATGAACGGGATCGAGGTCGCGCGACGGATCCAGCAGAAGCACCCGGACGTTCGAGTCCTGTTGTTGTCGGTGCACAGCAACGAGGAGTACGTGTCCGAGGCCCTGGCCTCGGGGGCCGCGGGCTACGTTCTCAAGGATGCAAGCGTGACCGAACTGGACCTGGCCGTGCGAGCCGTGGCCCGGGGAGAGTCGTACCTCAGCCCCAGCATCGCGAAACAGGTGATGTCCGGACAGGTCCAGCCGGGCGGAGATGTTTCCAGCAGCCTGGCGCGCCTGACGGACCGTCAACGCGAGATCCTGCAATTGATCGCCGAGGGCAATTCGACCAAACAGATCGCCA